>NZ_CAXBOV010000028.1:0-57287 GCF_963977355.1 uncultured Halopseudomonas sp.
CAAGTGGGTCAATTTTATTGGCCAAAAGTGGGTCAAAATTAATGGCCATTGACAGGCACACGCGCTCGATAGAGAGTCGCCGCGATTGGATATCCATCCTCGCACAGTAGTTGTTGCCTAACAGGTTCATCCGCGATTTGCTTGTCCATAGGTGCCTCTATTTTTCCGAACCAATAATATGCAGACGATCGCTACGGTCTTTACCTGAAGAGATCTTTAGTTTTGCAACGGCGTTTCAAATATGACATACCAATGGTACTTGGCATACCCTTGGTATGTGAAGTAATATTAGACGCATAATTTGTGGAAGATCAACCATGGAAAAACAAAGCAGGCGCCAGGCGTACGCAGAAGAAACCCGGGAGGCTATTCTGGAAACGAGTCATCGACTTTTTAGCCGACTGCTCTTCAGTGGCACCACCCTTGAGGCAATAGCGGAGCAGTCGAGAGTAACCAAGGGCGCTGTGTACCACCATTTCAAAGACAAGCGAGCTGTTTTCAGCGCTTGTTTGGAGCGTCAGGCGAAACAAGTGTCCGGGGTTATGGCCGCTGTCCCTCAACAGGATGACGTTTGGGCTTATGCATTTGCTCAGTGTCGAGCCTTTCTGGATTTTATAGTCGCCCACGGCAAGTACACCATTTCCCTGCAGCAGGCGATTACCGTACTTGGGTGGGAAGCTTGGCGCGCAATCGACTCTCATTACACCCTGGGGCATATCGAACGGATAGTGGCGCGTTTACAGGACAGTGGACGTATGAAGCTTTACTCGCGGGAGTTGGTGGTCAATATGATTTATGGCTTGCTGGTCAATGCTGCAATGAATCTAAGTAGTCTGCCGAACATTGATCAGACTTATCAAGACTTGGACGAGATGGTGCAGGATATGCTGAACGGTCTCAGGATTTAGGCGTGAAATTGACCTATGCAGGCTTTCGTAACCGGTTATGGTCCGGGCGCCGTCCGCCAGACGTTACTGCGAGCCGCTGCTTATTTCAACCTTAAACATAGGAGGACTAAACCGATGTCTACCCAACATTTCGTAAACGAGGTACAGATAAATTGTGATCCAGAATCAGTATTCGAGTACGTCACCAATCCTGATAGATGGCATGAATGGTATCCATCGTCACAGCCCTCCGATAAAGAGCAGAGGGCTAGCGAAGTCGGACAAAAATTCGAAATAGTCACTGTGCAAAAACCAATCAAGTTAATTCCCTTTACGATCAAAAAGACGCTGACTTACACGGTTTCCAAATCGGAACATGCCAGATCCTGGGAAATTAATGCCACTTCGGATCTCGTTGACTCAACAACTAGTTATACGCTTACGCCATTAGCGAATGGCACATCATTCAAACGAGAATTCAGGTATGTAACGAAGTCATGGCTAACGATAGTCGAGCCTATATTATTGAGGAAAAGCATCATTGCTCAAGCACGTGCGGGGCTCAATAATCTCAAGGCTATGGTTGAGTCAAAATCTGCCTAACTAATATGAGCAGCAGGCCGTGGACTTCCCTCACTCAGAATAGAAACTATGAAGCTTTTATTAGTTTTCCTCATCGTTTTCGTGTCGGGCTGCGCCGCAAAAGGGCCTGCCTTCTCAGAGTCATCCTTGCCTGATGATGGTCACCCGTTGATATTCGTGTACCGACCCTGCAACTGGGTCGGGAGTGCTGCCACCCTGTTGATCCAATTCAACAGCGACGAATTACGCTCGTTGAAGAATTGCGGGTTTGTGCGCTTACGCACGTCACCCGGAGCGCAGCGAGTGCAAGTTCTCGCCAGGGGGTTCCAGAGCTGGGGGGCGCCTGAGCCTCTGGTTGAGTTTGAGGCCGTCGCGAATCAGACTTACTTTGTGCGTTACACCGCTTCAGCGAGTTTTATTCCAAGCGGCGCGGGGGGGCTGATACCGCTGAGCTCAAGCACGTTCATGGAAGTGGATAACGCGACGGGGCTCCAGGAGATAAGAGCGTTGAACCTCTCGGATTGATCTGCTTAAGAACTACCAATAAACGCGCAAGACTGCCTGGACCTCACATCGCCATGACAGTGAAAGCGTGCGAGCGCACTACCTGCAACATCTTCCAGTTGAATGGCTCGGACCTGCTCCGACACCGTATGGCGAGTGGACAGCCTGGGGCAGCTTCCAGCGGACACTGTGCGAAGACCAATACTGCTCTATTTTTCCACGAAACTGCATTATTGATGCTGCGCTTATTTTCGCCAGGCGAGCACAAGTCCTCCCGCTACCAGATACATACCCAGGCCGAACGCCAGGACAGTGGGCAACAGTGTCTCCGCGTCAGGTAGAATGGCCATCAACGACAGGACCAGCGTCAGATTTCGTATCAGGGTAATCAATATCACCGTGCGCCGCTGGATCCTGTCACGCTCCATCGCGAGCGGAGCGAGCATGAACAACATGACCAGCAATGCTGCCGCGTATAGAGGTTCGGCCGGGCCGCTGAGGATCTCAGCGGTATAGCGAAGGGTCAACGCGATCACCAACAACAGAGTCAACACGCTGCCCGCGCGGTCCACGCGGGGAAGCCAGCGATGACTCCAGCCTGAATACCTGTGCGTCACCGCGATACCCAAGAGAAAAGGAACAAGGGTGATCAGGAGCAAATACCCGGCCAGTTGCGTCACTGGTAGCCTGTCAAATGCAGACAGCCCCAAAAACTGCAGCCCTGCGACGGAAAGCGCCGTCAATGACAGCAGGCTCAATGCAACCAGAACCACGATCAGGGTCCCTGCGAGGGGGGCTGAGCCACTGACACGGCTTACAAACGCCCCTGCCGAGGTTCCTCCAGCGCACAGAATACAGAGCAACATTGCCAATAAGACATCATCACTGAACCAAGTGGTGGCGAAGCCGATGACAAGCCAGCCCGATAGCGGAATGATGACGTTGTACGCCAGAATAGCCCTCGCCAGGACTGCATAGTGAAGATCCAGGCGCCGGCCATCAAAAGCGAGCCCAAGTCCCAGCATGATCAGCACGGTATTGAGTGCAGCCCAGTAATCGAACAGATGATTCATCGACAGCAGCACCCCGTCTCAAGGAGAGTAAGCCGGCTGCGCCAGGACACTGGTTTTTCCAGCAACCGGGTGATGCGTTTCACTACCCGTCGAGCGTCATGACCGACGCCTCGCAAGGTTGCCGAGGCATTGGATTGCTGCCAGGCCATGCCGACGAAAAACAGCCCCGGCACAGTACTCGAGACCCCACCCCGTTGCTGTGCGGCATTTGCCGCACTACAGCCATCAAGCCCTTCAAGATAATCTGGACACGGACGAAAGCCCGTTGCCATCAACAGGGTGTCGACTGTCTGCTCCTCCTTGCCCCAGAGCAAACCGTTGGGCGTGATCTGGTCGAAGAGTCGACTTTGGTTGATTACACCTTCTGCAAGGGCTCGCCGGTAGACACCGGGATCGAGTACCGGAGTTGCCGGTGACCAGCCGCACCAGCGCCCAAGCGGCAGAGTGTCCAGCCCGCTCAATGTGAGCCAGTGGTGCAGATCCCTCCCCAAAGGGCGCTGAGCCAGGAAGCGAAGAGGATGCCGGGAGGAAATGGTTACCTCGTGTGAGGATGCCAGCTCCCATGCAATCTGGATCGCAGAGTTGCCTCCACCAACCACGGCGACCCGGGAGCCGACAATATCCGCCGGCTTGCGGTAGTCCGCTGAATGAAGGATTTGACCGGTAAAATGCTCAAGGCCGGGAAAGGATGGAATATATGGCTGGTTGAAGGGTCCGCTTGCGGAAATGACGGTACGCGCTAACCAACTGTCGCCGTTATCTGTGGTCACGGAAAAATGCTCGGCTTCACGCTGGACCCGAGCTACCCGCGTCCGAAAGGCAATCGGAAAGGCGAAGTGCCTGGCGTAGCTTTCCAGATAATGGATGACCTCGTCGCGCACTGGATAGCGCCCGGGATTGCCTGGAAAGGCAAGCCCAGGCAGACCACTGTAGCGAGCTGGAGAAAACAGTCTGAGACTATCGTAATAGTACGGCCAGGAACCGGCGGCCCGATCCGAGGCTTCGAGCACATGAAACTTCAGTCTGGTTTGCTGCAAGGCATGAGCGGCGGCCAGACCGGCCTGCCCCGCACCTATGACAATAACGTCAAACATAACAATTCCTTGTTTCGGGAAAAAACGAATTATTGACAAAAAAACATCAGCAACATTGCTTCAGATACTGCCCTAGCTGGTCCAGCGTTGTCTGTATCTGCGCAACGTTGACGCGATACTCGACTTCCTTGCCTTGTTTTTCACAACACAGTAATCCGGCTTCACGCAATTGTTTCAGGTGCTCGGACACAGTCGACATCCCCAGTCCGGTCTGCCTGCTGACATCCCCGACAGTCATGGTGTTATTGCTTGCAAACAGCATCACGATACGTTGGCGATTCTGGTTTGACAGTGCTTGCAGAAAGCGATTGATCTCGGGGGGCAGCGTCATTAGCGTATCTTTACCGTACATTTCGGATTTTACCGAAATTTACGCCTGCAAACAGCACTAGTCAAGGCGCCGAAGCAGCTTCCTACCGCGGAGACCGAGTAGCCAAAGTATACAGGGGCCTATCACACGCCCCCGCCATACCCCCTCCCGCCCTACTCTGCTATCATTCCTCCCCTTTTCACCCGTCATCAACAGAAGCCGACTGTCCATGCCAAGCCCCACGACACCACGCCAGATCCTCGTCACCAGTGCCCTGCCCTATGCCAATGGCTCGATCCATCTGGGGCACATGCTCGAGTACATACAGACTGACATTTGGGTGCGCTTTCAGAAGCTGCGCGGTAACCGGTGCATCTATGTGTGTGCAGACGATGCCCATGGCTCGGCCATCATGTTGCGGGCGGAGAAGGAAGGCATCACTTCTGAGCAGTTGATCGACAACGTCAAAACCGAACATACCGCGGATTTCGCCGATTTTCTGGTCAACTTTGACAACTATCACTCGACGCATTCGGAGGAGAACAAATATTTCTCCGAGCTGATCTATGCGCGGCTGAAAGAAGCTGGGCACATCAGCACGCGGTCGGTGACGCAGTATTTTGATCCCGAGAAGGAAATGTTTCTTGCTGACCGCTTTATCAAGGGCACCTGCCCCAAGTGTGCGGCAGAGGATCAGTACGGCGATAACTGCGAGAAATGCGGGGCAACTTACGAGCCTACCGAACTCAAGAATCCACGTTCGGCAATCTCTGGCGCTACGCCGGTATTGAAGGATTCCAAGCACTTCTTCTTCCGCCTGCAGGACTTCAGCGACATGCTCAAGGAGTGGACCCGCAGCGGAACGCTTCAGGACGCAGTGGCAAACAAGATTGCCGAATGGTTGGACTCCGGCCTGCACGAGTGGGACATCAGCCGCGATGCGCCTTACTTCGGCTTTGAAATTCCCGGTGAGCCGGGCAAGTATTTCTATGTGTGGCTGGATGCGCCAATTGGTTACATGGCCAGCTTCAAGAACCTGTGCGAGCGGCACCCTGAGCTGAGCTTTGATGCGTTCTGGGCCGCCGATTCAGAGGCTGAGCTGTATCACTTCATCGGCAAGGACATTATCAACTTCCACACCCTGTTCTGGCCGGCCATGCTTGAAGGTGCGGGTTTCCGCAAGCCGACAGCAGTGAATGTGCATGGTTACCTGACCGTGAACGGGCAGAAGATGTCCAAGTCCCGCGGTACCTTCATCAAGGCGCGCACCTATCTCGACCACCTGTCGCCTGAGTACCTGCGCTACTACTACGCGGCCAAGCTGAGCCGCGGCGTGGAAGACATGGATCTGAGCCTGGACGACTTTGTGCAGAAGGTGAACTCGGACCTGGTCGGCAAGGTAGTCAATATTGCCAGCCGTTGTGCCGGCTTCATTCACAAAGGTAACGACGGCGTCATGGTCGCGGCCAATCCGGCACCAGAGCTGACGCAGGCATTCGCCGCCGCCGCACCCGGCATTGCCGACGCCTACGAAAAGCGCGACTTCTCCCGGGCAATGCGCGAAATCATGGGTCTGGCCGACCGTGCCAACGCCTGGATCGCCGACAAGGCGCCCTGGTCCCTGAACAAGGTGGAAGGCAAGCAGGACGAGGTACAGGCCATCTGCTCGCTGGGCATCAACCTGTTCCGCCAACTGGTGATTTTCCTCAAGCCGGTGCTGCCGAAACTGGCCGCCGATGCCGAGGCATTCCTGAACGTGCCCGAGCTGACCTGGAACAGCCATGAGACTCTCCTGGCCAATCATCAACTCAACGCATTCACGCCCCTGCTGACCCGTATCGAGCCAGCGAAGATCCAGGCCATGGTCGAAGCCTCCAAGGAAGATCTGGAAGCTGCTGCGACCGAAAGCGACCCTGCTGCAGCCACTGGCAATGGTGAGCTGACAAAGGACCCGATCGCCGACGAGATCGATTTCAATTCCTTTGCCGCCGTGGATTTACGGGTAGCGCTGATCGAGAAAGCCGAGTTCGTCGAGGGTGCGGACAAGCTGCTGCGCTTGACCCTGGATATTGGTGATGCCAAGCGTAATGTGTTCTCCGGCATCAAGAGCGCTTATCCTGACCCGAGCAAGCTTGAAGGCAAGCTAACGCTGTACGTGGCCAATCTGGCTGCGCGCAAGATGAAGTTCGGCGTTTCCGAAGGCATGGTGCTGGCCGCCGGACCCGGTGGCGAAGAGATCTACCTGCTAAGCCCCGACGCAGGCGCCAAGCCCGGTCAGCGGGTAAAGTAAAACCAGCGTTTTCCAGCGATCACATTATGGTTAGGTAAAATGACGGAATTTGCCCTCATCCTGGTCAGTACCATACTGGTCAACAATTTCGTACTCGTGCAGTTTCTCGGGTTGTGCCCTTTCATGGGCGTGTCGAGCAAGCTCGAGACGGCCATCGGCATGTCGATGGCAACGACCTTTGTTCTGACGCTGGCATCGATTCTCAGCTACCTGACCTTTCAGTACATCCTGGTGCCATTCGAGCTGGAGTTTCTACGCACCATCTCGTTTATTCTGGTAATCGCGGTGGTGGTGCAGTTCACCGAAATGGTCGTGCACAAGACCAGCCCGCTGCTGTACCGCGTGCTGGGTATCTTCCTGCCACTGATCACCACCAACTGCGCAGTACTGGGTGTGGCTCTGCTGAACACCAACCGGGCCGAGCAGACCTTCATGAAGTCGGCGGTCTATGGTCTGGGCGCTGCACTGGGTTTCTCCTTGATTCTGATACTGTTTGCCGGTTTGCGTGAGCGTATCGCCATCGCCGACGTCCCTGCCCCGTTTCGCGGTGCGGCCATTGGCATGATCACGGCCGGGCTGATGTCCCTGGCGTTCATGGGCTTCACTGGCTTGATAAGGTTGTAGGCATGTCAGTCGTCATTACTGCAATCATTGTCCTCCTGATTCTGGCGCTGATCTTCGGCGCCATCCTCGGTTATGCCGCGATCCGCTTCAGGGTCGAGGGCGACCCTATCGTCGATCAGATCAACGCTCTGCTACCCCAGACCCAGTGCGGCCAGTGCGGCCATCCTGGCTGCAAGCCCTATGCCGAGGGCATCGCCAATGGCGGCGAGCCGATCAACAAATGCCCGCCCGGCGGCGAATCCACAATCCAGGCCCTGGCAGACCTGCTGGATGTAGAAGTATTACCGTTGGACGCCGAACATGGCGAAGAGAAGCCGCGCACTGTGGCCTACATTCGCGAGGCCGAATGCATCGGCTGCACCAAGTGCATTCAGGCTTGCCCGGTGGATGCGATCCTTGGCGCAGCCAAGCAGATGCATACGGTGATTGTTGATGAGTGCACTGGCTGCGATCTGTGTGTGGAGCCCTGCCCGGTCGACTGTATCGACATGGTGCCGCTGCCCACCACGCCACAGAACTGGAAATGGGACTACCCCCTGCCGCCGCAAGGCGTGATTGCTACTGACCGGGGAGCCCTGTAATGGAAGCACCGATTCGCATCTGGGATATTCACGGTGGTATTCATCCAGAAGAAAACAAGCACCAGTCGGTACAGCATGGTCTGGAGACGCCACCTTTACCCAAGCGTCTGATCCTGCCATTGCTGCAGCACATTGGTGCGCGGTCCGAGCCACTGGTGGCCGTTGGCGACACCGTACTCAAGGGTCAGATGATCGCGGAGGCCAGTGGAATGATGAGCTGCCCGCTGCACGCTCCCACCTCAGGCACTATAACCGCCATCGGCCCGGCACCCTTTCCACACGCCTCAGGGCTCGAGGAATGGGCCATTACCCTTGAGAGCGACGGTCAGGACCAGTGGACCACCCTGGAGCCAATTGTCGACTACCGCCAACTGGAGGCAACACCGCTGCTCGAGATCATCCGCATGGCCGGCATCAGCGGCCTGGGCGGTGCGGGCTTTCCAACCGCGGTCAAGCTCAAGGCGCGGCCCGAGCAGAAGATCCATACACTGATCATCAACGGCACCGAGTGTGAGCCGTACATCACCGCAGACGATACCGCTATGCGTTACAGGGCACCTGAAGTGGTCGCCGGTATCGAGATTCTGATGCACATTCTCAAACCGGATCAGGTCCTGATCGGCATTGAGGACAACAAGCCCGAGGCGCTGGAGGCCATGCGCAACGCAGCAGCCGACAAACCCATGCAGGTGATCTCGTTTCCGACCAAATACCCCTCTGGCGGTGAGAAGCAGCTGATCCAGATACTCACCGGCAAGGAGGTTCCGAGCGGGGGCCTGCCGGCTGATATAGGCATGGTGTGCCAGAACATCGGCACCATGATCGCGATCCACGATGCGGTTATTCTGGGTCAACCGCTGATCAGCCGGGTAACTACCCTGACTGGTGCTGCACTGACCCGTCCAACCAACGTGATGGCGCTGATCGGCACGCCCATTCGTGACCTGCTCGAATTTGCGGGCGTGCAACCAGACAATCTCTATCGCCTGGTCATGGGCGGGCCGATGATGGGGTTTACCCTGCAAAGTCTCGACGCCCCGGTCATCAAGACCAGCAACTGTCTCCTCGCTGGCACCAACGAAGAATTGCCGCCCCCACCCGCGGCACAGCCCTGCATTCGCTGCGGGCTATGTTCGGAAGTCTGCCCCGCCGTTCTGCTGCCCCAGCAACTGCACTGGTTTGCAATGGGCAAGGATTACGATCAGCTCAAGCGGCTCAATCTGTTCGATTGCATCGAATGCGGCGCCTGCTCCTATGTCTGTCCCAGCAGTATTCCGCTGGTGCAGTATTACCGAGCGTCCAAGGCAGAAATCCGCGCGCTGGATCTGCAGCAGCACAAGGCAGACCATTCCAAACAACGCTTCGAGCATCGCCTTCAGCGGCTGGAACGTGAAGCAGAGCAAAAAGAACTGGAACGTCAGGCCCGCGCCGAAAAGACCGCCCGCATGAAAGCTGCCAAGGAACAACAGGCGGTCAGCGCAGCGAGCGTCTCCGGCGACGAGCAGCCCGATGTAGCCCGGGTAGAAGCGCATAAACCGGCCAGTCTGACGGCGGAGCAGAAGCAACTGAAGATCGCCGCAGCTACTGCCCAGATGGCCCTGAAAAAAGCCCGCAAGCAGCTGACCAGTAATCCCGATAGCGAAGAGATCAAGGCCCAGATCCCTGAACTGGAGCAGGCCTGCGAAGATACTCAGCGGGCATATGACGCGGCGCTGGGCGAGACCTCAGTCAAGGCTGCTCCGCCCCCAGCCGCCGGGGCCGACGATGAAACCAAGCGCCTGAAGATCGAAGCCGCCATGCTCCGCGCAGCACTCAGGAAAGCGGAGCGCGCCGCGGGTGACGCACCCAGCGAAGAGCAGGAAAAGGAAATCTACACCCTGCGCGAACAGGTTGCGGCTGCAGAAGCACGCCTGCCCCAGGATGAAGCGCCCAGGAAGCAGGCTGAAAAGAAGCCTGTGGATGAGAACTCGCGCCAACTCAAGACGGACATGGCGATGGCCAAGGCCGCCTTCAAGAAGGCCGAACGGGCTCTGCAGGACGATCCCGGCAATACTCAGCTGGAAACCGATCTGGCCGACGCAAAACAGGCACTCGATAGTGCCGCCAAGGCTTTTGCCGATCACATGGCCAGTAAGGAGACCGACTGATGGCTCTGGTGCGCATGACCTCACCCCACGCCAAGGGGAACAACCGCACTCAGACCATCATGCTCTGGGTCCTGGCCGCCACCCTGCCCGGCGTGCTGGCGATGACCTGGTTCTTCGGTTGGGGCACGTTGATCAACATTGTACTGGCGACCGGATTTGCGTTGGCCACCGAGGCGCTGATCCTCTGGCTGCGCAAGCGGCCGATCAATTTCTTCCTCAGCGATGGCAGCGCGCTGGTGACCGCCTGGCTACTGGCTTTGGCGCTGCCACCACTGTCGCCCTGGTGGCTGGTACTGATCGCCAGCAGTTTTGCCATTGTGTTCGGCAAACAGTTGTACGGCGGCCTCGGGCAGAACCCCTTCAACCCGGCCATGCTGGGCTATGCGGTGGTGCTTATCTCCTTTCCTGTCGAGATGACCACCTGGCCTGCCTGGCGCGGCGTCAGCGAGGCTCTGCCCGACGTACAGGCCACATTGGGCCTGCTCGAATCGCTGCAGCGGGTGTTCGTGATCGGCGTCCAGGCGGTTGACGGCTGGACCGCTGCCACGCCACTGGACATCGTCAAGAATAACGACAGCCTGACCATGGTCGAGCTGGCAGCCCAACGGCCCGTATTTGGCGCCTTTGGCGGCAACGTATGGGAGTGGATCAACCTGGCATTCCTCGCCGGTGGCGTGTTCCTGATCTACAAGAAGATTTTCACCTGGCATGCACCCGTGGGTATGCTTGGCGCGCTGTTCGTCATGAGCCTGCTGTTCTGGGGTGGTTCAGGCTCGGGCTCCAATGGCTCGCCCCTGTTTCATCTATTCAGCGGTGCTGCCATGCTGGGCGCGTTTTTCATCGTTACCGATCCGGTCTCCGGCGCCACCAGTAAACTGGGCCGCCTGGTATTCGGTATGGGTGTGGGCATACTGGTTTATACCATCCGGGCCTGGGGCGGCTACCCCGATGCCGTTGCATTTGCCGTGCTGCTGATGAATCTGGCCGCGCCCACCATCGACTATTACACCACTCCGCGCACCTATGGCCACCGCAAGGCCGAGCGCGGTATGGGCAAGGTGGACTGACTATGCAGAACCCGCTTACCACCGGCAGCTCGGTATTTCGCAACAGTATCATCCTGGGCGTATTCGCGATGTTCACTGTAGGCCTGATCGCCATTACCCAGCAGGGCACAGCCGAGCGCATCGACGACGCAAAACGCCGCGTACAGATGAATGCGCTAACGCAGATTCTGCCCGAGGATCAACATGAGAACGATCTGCTGGACGATACCTTCATGGTTGGCAACACCGAACTGCTGAAGCTGCCCGCCCCTGCCGAGGCCTATCGCGGCCGTGAGAACGGCGATGTCGCTGCAGTGATTCTGCCGGTCGTTGCCCCTGATGGGTACAGCGGCCGTATCGACCTGCTGGTGGGTATTCGCGCCAATGGCGAAATAGCTGGTGTGCGTGTCACCAGTCACCGCGAAACACCGGGCCTTGGCGATAAGGTCGAGCTGGCCAAAAGCACCTGGATACTGGAATTCAATGGTAAAAGTCTGACCATGCCAGCGCCGGAAAACTGGGGAGTGCGCAAGGACGGAGGTGCATTCGATCAGTTCGTCGGGGCAACCATCACACCCAGGGCAGTAGTACAGGCGGTCTATCGAGCCTTGCAATACTTCGAAGAAAACCGCGCCATGCTGCTGGAATTACCTGAAAAGGAGCCCACCAATGGCTAGCACCAAACTCTCCGAGATTACCGCTCAGGGGCTCTGGCATAACAACCCGGGCCTTGTGCAGCTCCTCGGGCTGTGTCCACTGCTGGGCGTGAGCAGCACTACCGTGAATGGTCTTGGGCTGGGTATCGCCACCATTCTTGTTCTGGTCGGCTCCAATCTGGCAGTGTCGATCATTCGTAGCGCCGTCACTGACGCGGTCCGGCTACCTGCCTTCGTGATGATCATTGCGGCGCTGACAACCTGTATCGAGTTGCTGATGCAGGCGTATACCTACGAGTTGTTCCTGATTCTGGGTATATTTATCCCGCTAATTGTTACCAACTGCGCGATCCTCGGACGCGCTGATGCATATGCCTCCAAGCACCCTGTCCTACCGTCAGTGGTAGACGGTTTCATGATGGGTCTGGGATTTGCCCTGGTCCTGGTGGTGCTGGGCATGCTGCGCGAACTGGTGGGCTACGGCACACTGTTTGCGGGCATGGATTTGCTGCTTGGCCCTATCGCCGCGGACTGGCGTATTGTCGTGTTCCCGAATTACAAGGATGTGCTTTTTGTAATTCTGCCGCCCGGCGCATTCCTGTTCATGGGGCTGTTGATCGCGCTGAAGAACGTTATCGACGGCATCCTGAAGGAACGCGCCGCCGCACGTGCAGCCAAGCCTGCCGCTGGCGGCAAGCGGGTTCGCGTCACGGGTACAGTGAATTGAACAGGACATGAACAAGCAAAAACGCCTGGAAATTTTCCAGAGGCTGCGCGAGGACAATCCGACCCCGACAACCGAACTCGCCTACAGCACGCCTTTCGAGCTACTGATTGCAGTCATTTTGTCTGCGCAGGCCACCGACGTTGGCGTCAATAAGGCTACCGCCAGGCTCTATCCGGTAGCCAATACTCCCGAGGCGATCTTCAGTCTCGGTGTGGCGGGTCTATCTGAATACATCAAGACCATCGGGCTGTTCAATAGCAAGGCGCGCAATGTAATCGAAACCTGTCGCTTGCTGATGGAGAAGCATGACAGCCAGGTACCCGATAACCGTGAGGCCCTTGAAGCTCTCCCCGGTGTCGGCCGCAAGACCGCGAACGTCGTCCTCAATACGGCCTTTGGTCATTCTGCCATGGCCGTGGATACGCACATTTTCCGCGTCAGTAATCGCACTGGGATCGCCAAGGGCAAGAATGTTCGCGAGGTAGAAGACGGACTGATGAAGCATGTTCCCAAGGATTTTCTGGTAGATGCTCACCATTGGCTGATCCTCCATGGACGCTACGTTTGCAAGGCCCGCACGCCACAGTGCGGGAGTTGCCGCATAGAAGACCTGTGTGAATACAAGCTCAAAACCTCCTGACAACAGAACCTTCGCTCGCATTTGTTCCCATGATTGAAAAAATCTATTTCCGCTTAACTCAATCTGCCGTTATAAGGTGCGCAAATGGCATCATCACTGTGGAGTTGAGTCATGGCCAAAGCAAAAACCGAGATAGAGCTGGACGACGATGATTTCGTTGAGGAGGACGATACTCCCGATACCGATTCGGGGAATAACTCCAAAACCAACCTGACCAAGCGCCGCCTCATCGATAATTATCTTGAGGAACGTCGCCTGCAAAAGCAGTTACTGGATTTTGATTTCGAGGAATAATCCTGCGGACTGCCTAGTCAACCGGATCTATCATCGGGGACGTGTTTAAACGGAAAATTTATCACGCCTCCGAATCCGATAGATCAGACTAATAACGCCCATCACTTAAATCTGTTTTGCCATCCACCCAGGGTCCTATATTCTTCAGTCATTAGGGAATGATTCCCATTAACAGACTTTGGGGTGCACCATGATCAAGACAACCACTTTCGCGATTATGCATTTCTCGATTGCCTTCGCAGTCGTATACGCAATGACCGGTAGCCTGTTGATAGGTGGCGCAGTGGCGCTCGTGGAGCCGGCGGTGAACACCGTCGCCTTTTATTTTCATGAGAAGATCTGGAAACGTATTGAGCAGCGCGGAGGCGTTACTATCGCCGGACGCTTCCATTCGTTCATCCGCGTCTGAAACAAGCTTAAATATTCAATTTTAAGGGCGTTGAGGAACTAAATACCCTATTTTGGGTACTACTTGTGAACTCGCCACGGAATAGCTCGATGCCCAGACTCTTTCTCTCCCTCTTTTTCGTTACCGCTGTGCTCAATGCACCCTCGGTAAGCGCTGACGATTTCAATTACCCGGACATCAACGCTTTTCTATCTACCATCGGAGGTACGCCAGAACCCCTGCGTACCCCTGTGCCCAGCGAACCAGATATCCAACAGGAAGATCTGCGAGTGACGGTTCTCCCGGACCGCAAGCTCCCCCCTGCTTTCGATTTTTACAGCAAAATGGGCTTTCGAGTTGCTTGGCATGACGAGCCTGCGCCCCTGGTTTTTCTTATCGCCGGTAGCGGGTCGGGTTACAACAGTGCACGTCTGGATTACCTGAAGGCGCTGTATTGGCAGGCCGGCATGCATGTGATCGTCATGTCTTCGCCGACCAACTATGACTTTATAGCGTCCGCTTCCACCAGCGGACTGCCCGGACTTGGTCAAAGGGACGCACGCGATCTGCACACGGCAATGTCTCTAGCCCTGGAGCATGCCCGCAATGAGACGGGCCTGGAGGCAACAGAGTTCAGGATGGTGGGGTTCAGCCTGGGAGCAATGAACGCTGCTTTTGTTAGCGCGTTGGACGAACATCTGGGGCAATTTGATTTTACTCGGGTCCTGATGCTTAATCCGCCGGTAAATCTGTACGATTCAATCAGGCGTCTGGATGCACTATCCCATACCAGAGTGCCTGGGGTAGATAGCACCGAAAGCTTCTATGAACATATTTTCGACAAGCTTTCACGATATTTTGCCCTGCGCGGTGACAGTGATATTGAAAGTACGGTGTTCGAGGGTATTCAGACCTCTGAGGAGGCGCTGTCAGATGCGGAAATGGCCATGCTGGTAGGTGCGGTATTCCGTTTTGCTGCAGCGGACCTGAACTTCATGTCAGACCTGATCAACGACAAAGGCAGATATGCCCCCACAGACCAGCGTATAACCGTCAGCACGTCGCTGACACCTTACCTGCGTCGGGCTCTGTTCTGTGACTTCAGTTGTTATCTGCGTAATCAGCTCTGGCCGGACTGGCAAAGCCGTAATGCAGAGAAAACCATCGAAGATATGGCCTTCGAAACAAGTCTGCAGAGCATCGAAGAGCATATTGCCAACAATCCACGCATGGCCGTGATTACCAACGCCGATGATTTCATACTGACTCGCGATGATTATCGCTATCTCGCCGATACCTTCGCAGAGCGTGCCTTTCTATTTCCTAGGGGCGGCCATGGTGGCAACTTGCAACACCAGCAGGTTACCGCACGCATGCTGAGTTTTCTCGAAGGAGCCAAACCATGAGCCGGATCGCAGTCGCCCTTGTTTCCATGTGTCTGGCAAGCAGCCTGCAGGCGCAACAGGATATCCCCGAGTACACCGATCCGCTTGAGGGTATTGCGATCAAGCAGGGTGAGGGTTATCAGTTTGAGCGTTCCAGCCTTCGTGCCTTGAATGTTCAGGATCCAATCGAAGGATTCAACCGGCGTATCTACCGGTTTAACGCACGCTTTGACGACCTCGTTTATCTGCCCGTGGTCAACACCTATGAATGGGCCACACCCAAGTTCGTCCGAACAGGTGTTTCCAACGTTTTCAACAACCTGGGTGATATTCCCAATCTGGGTAACAGCCTTTTGCAGGGTAAGGTGCAGAAGAGCATGCGCACCACTGCTCGGCTACTTTTCAATACCACTCTGGGTGTTCTGGGCCTGTTTGATGTAGCAGAAAAGATGGGACTTCCACAGCAGCGCGAAGACTTTGGTCAGACGCTGGGATTCTACAAGGTTCCGCCAGGGCCGTATCTGGTGCTCCCTTTTCTGGGGCCCTCTTCACTGCGCGACGCCAGCGGCCAGGTTGTCGACTGGACCGTCGAGGATTATGTGGAATTTCTGAATAATCGCGAGGTGAAGAATAACAACCCTTCGCTGTGGGCCTTGCAGGCTGTTGATCTCCGGTATCAGAACGATTTCCGCTATGGTGCCCTGCACAGCCCTTTCGAGTACGACCAGATACGGTACTTGTATACCAAGTTGCGGGAGCTGCAGATTAGCCAGTGAGTCTTCTACCCCACCCTGAAAATGATGTGTTCTTCCCAATCATCTTCGGGGACTGACTCTTCGGCAACCATGCGTCCGGCCTGGGATATGCCTGCGGCATGCACTGCGTCGGGGTCGCCACAGATCAGGTGATGCCAGGGTGGTAGTTCCTTGCCCTCCGCAATGCGCCGATACCCGCAGGTGGGAGGTAACCAGCTGAACTGGGCGGCAGCTCCCGGGGTGAGCTGGATGCAGTCGGGAACGTAACGCACACGGTCTGCATAATTGCTGCACTGGCAGGTATTGCGATCGAGCAACTTGCAGGCGACGCGGGTGTAGTAGATCGCATCCGCATCGTCCTCGTCTTCCAGCTTTTGCAGACAGCACAGACCACAGCCATCACAAAGGGACTCCCACTCTGTCTGGTCCATTTGCTCAAGTGTTTTGCGTTGCCAGAATGGCTCTACTCTTTGCGCCATAATCAGCTCTCCTCACCCAGCACGTCGGCAAGAAACCCCATTGCGGTGCCCAGATCAAAGGGCCAATCCAGCTCCGCGCCGGTATCCTCACGGCGCAGCACCGGAATCCTTAACTGGTATTGCTCCATCAGGGCGTCACTCTCGGTAATATCCTGCTCGCGGGGGTGCAGGCCATTGCCCTGCAAGGGCGCCAGCTCAATGGTTGCTGCCTCGCACAGATGGCAGGCGGTGGTGCCGTATAGAGTCAGATCAGGAACAGGTTTCATGGGTGATCAAATCAGGATGAACGAATGGACGGGAACTGTTATGGAAGAGGCTATGGTAACCCGGGAGCGCCCTACAGAACATAAGCAGACAGTCCACCCGACGCTTGGCAGCCCCGGCGCCATGCAACATACTCAAGGCCCTGCAGGGAGACAAGAATGGATTGGGAAACACTGCTGTGCCGCGAGCGACTTGGCAAACCGGTTGCAAGTAACGAAGAGCTGGGGCGTACGCCCTTTCACAAGGATCACGATAGAGTGATTTTTTCCGGTGCGTTTCGCCGGCTGGGTAAAAAGACCCAGGTGCATCCCGTATCGAGCAATGATCATATTCATACTCGCCTGACCCACAGTCTGGAAGTAGGCTGCGTCGGCCGCTCACTGGGCATGCGCGTTGCGGAAATGCTCAGAGATGAGCTACCCGCCTGGTGTGAACCGGCCGATATAGGGGTGATCGTCCAGGCGGCTTGCCTGGCCCATGACATAGGCAACCCCCCCTTTGGTCACTCCGGTGAGGATGCTATCCGGCACTGGTTTCATCAGGCTCACCGCAAGGGCTGGCTGGACCCGCTGACGGAGGCCCAACGTCTGGATTTTCTCAGTTTCGAGGGCAACTCCCAGGGATTTCGGGTACTGACCGAGCTGGAATATCACCAGTTCGAAGGCGGCATGCGCTTGACCTATGCAACGCTTGGCGCCTACCTGAAATACCCCTGGACGGCCCGCCATGCTGACAGTCAGGGTTACAAGAAACACAAGTTTGGCTGCTATCAGGCGGAGTTCCCGCTGCTTGAACAGATTGCCGGCAAACTGGGTCTGCCAATGCAGGCTGACCAATGCTGGGCTCGCCATCCACTGGTATATCTGGTCGAGGCCGCAGACGATATCTGTTACGGGCTGATTGATCTCGAAGACGGCATGGAAATGGAGCTCCTCGATTATTCCGAAGTCGAGCATCTGTTGTTGCAGCTGGTTGGTGATGATCTGCCGGAAACCTATCGCCAACTTGGCGCTCAGGACTCGACCCGGCGGCGCCTGGCCATCCTGCGTGGCAAGGCCATAGAACATCTGGTCAACGCAGCAGCAGAGGCCTTCATCAATCAACAAGCGGCTCTGTTGGCCGGCACGTTGAAAGGTGACCTGGTGGAGCATATGCATCCTAATGCCCGTCGTTGCGTACTGGAAGCCAAGAACATGGCGCGGGAACGGATCTTCCAGGACAAGCGAAAGACCCTGCATGAGATCGGGGCTTACAGCACGCTGGAGACTCTGCTTGATGCGTTTTGCGGGGCAGTCAACGAGCAGCACGCTGGCCAGCATCTGAGCTTCAAACACCAGCGCATCCTGGACCTGATGGGCAATAATGTACCGGGACCAGATTGGGATCTGTATCGCAGCTACCTGCGTGTTATTGATTTTATTGCTGGCATGACCGATCTGTATGCTGCCGATATGGCAGCACGTATTCGGGGGGTCAGCCCTGCTTGAGGGCTGACTCGGTGCTCAGGCGCAGACGCTCAAGCAACAGATCAGCAAGCATGTAGTAAGCGCTGACAGCCTGAGTGGCTAGCTTGAAAAATGCCATGGAGCCCAAAGCTGGATTCGCGGAATCACGCAGTAGTGCTTCAATCGCAAGTAACAGCGCATCGACCCGATCTTCCGCCTCACGGACCGGTTTCGCCAAAGACTCCCTCAGCATAGGTTCCACACTCAGCTGTGCCGGGGCCAGGTACAGTTGCTCGCGGATAAGCTGACCAAGACGCTCCAGCTCAAGCTGCTGAGATGCACTGTTCTGACGGCGCGCTGCGATGCCGGTCCCCACGGCCCTGGCCCTGCCTAGCAGTTCGGCATTCTTCAACAGGTCGAGCCAGAGCCCTTCGGGCTGTGGTGCCAGGCCGCCAAGACAAATCAGATCATGCCTGTCGCCCAACTCTTCGATAGTCGCGAGAATCAGTTCTGTAAGATCATGGTGTAGTTGCAGAACCTTGAGGGGGCTTTCGCCTTGGCGTTCGCGTTCGATCTGGTTCCACAGGGGGAAAACCTCCCGCCAGGCATCGTGCCAGACAAGGTTCGCGCGATGAGTCGCGGTACGCTCAAGAAGCCTCGTGACATGGGCATGCACTGTCCAGCGGTCACTTTCAAGGGCGTGGGCGCCAGACATGACACCAAAACAAAGGCCTCGGTGACGTTGCGTCTGCTCCAGTAATTCGCGCAGCAAACGCAACTGACCGAGAGCCCGAATTCGGGCTTCAAGCTGCAATCTTCTGGCTCGCCGCTTGTGCCGAGCACGAGCAAAGAGCAGTCCGACCAACACCCCAATTCCTGTGAGCAGCGACCAGACCATTGCGCCTCCCGCCGGGCCTTAAACCTCAGAGCGGCCCGATAACAGTTCTATCCGATAACCATCCGGGTCTTCGACAAAAGCCAGTATGCGTGTGCCATGTTTCATGGGACCGGCTTCGCGTACTACGTTGCCACCGGCAGCCTTGATTTGCTCACAGGCCTTGTAGACATCCAGCACTTCGATAGCGATATGGCCGTAGCCCTCGCCCAGATCGTAGTGGTCGGTATCCCAGTTATAGGTAAGCTCTAGCACGGCATTGTCCGCTTCATTGCCGTAGCCTACAAAGGCAAGCGTGAATCGCCCCTGCTCGTTATCCTTGCGGCGCAGAAGCGTCATGCCGAGCACTTCAGTGTAGAAGGCGATGGAAGCGTCAAGATTGCCGACGCGAAGCATCGTATGGAGAATGCGCATGCAAACCTCCTGAGGTCACAACCAAAAGCAAAGCGCTTGAAGCTTGAGACTTGCAGCATAAAGCTGAAGCCTGACTGGCTTTAGTGCCGCCAGGCTTCAACTGCTAGCTGCAAGCTTCTAGCTAGTTTAAAGCAGCTTGCGCCCTTTGCTCGCCGCAATACGCATACGCAATGCATTGAGTTTGATGAAGCCTGCGGCGTCGGCCTGATCATAGGCACCGGCGTCGTCTTCAAAGGTCGCGATGGCGGCGTCGAACAGTGAGTCGTCCGACTTGCGGCCAGTCACAATCACGTTGCCCTTGTACAACTTCAGACGCACAACTCCGTTCACATTGGCCTGCGATGCATCAATCATCTGCTGCATCATCGCCCGCTCGGGGCTCCACCAGAAACCGTTATAAATCAGCTCGGCGTACTTGGGCATCAAGCTGTCTTTCAGGTGCGCGACCTCACGGTCCAGGGTTATGGACTCGATGGCACGGTGACCCTTGAGCATGATGGTGCCACCAGGAGTTTCGTAGCAACCACGGGACTTCATGCCGACGAAGCGATTTTCGACGATATCCAGACGGCCAATACCGTTCTCGCCGCCGATGCGGTTCAGCTCGGCTAGCACCGTAGCCGGAGACATTTCCTTGCCATCAATTGCGCTGATATCGCCATTGCGATAGGTCAGCTCGATATAAGTCGGAGTGTCAGGAGCGGTCTCTGGAGACTTGGTCCAGCGCCACATGTCTTCTTCGTGTTCGGTCCAGGTATCTTCCAGTACGCCGCCCTCATAGGAGATGTGCAGCAGGTTGGCGTCCATGGAGTAGGGAGACTTCTTCTTGCCATGACGCTCGATCGGAATACCGTGCTTTTCCGCGTAGTCCATCAGCTTCTCGCGTGACAGCAGATCCCATTCGCGCCAGGGAGCAATCACCTTGACACCGGGCTTGAGTGCATAGGCGCCCAGCTCAAAACGGACCTGGTCGTTACCCTTGCCGGTCGCACCGTGGGAGATGGCGTCAGCGCCGGTCTCATTGGCAATCTCGATCAGTCGCTTGGCGATCAGCGGACGTGCAATCGAGGTGCCCAGCAGGTACTCGCCCTCATAGACGGTATTGGCGCGGAACATCGGAAAAACGAAATCGCGCACGAACTCTTCGCGCAAATCGTCGATGTAGATCTCCTTCACGCCCATGGCCTTGGCCTTGGCACGTGCTGGCTCGACCTCTTCGCCCTGCCCCAGATCAGCGGTGAAGGTCACAACTTCACAGTCATGGGTATCTTGCAGCCACTTGAGAATGACCGAGGTATCCAGACCACCTGAATAGGCCAGGACGACTTTTTTCACATCAGACATTACGCGCTCCCTTGAAAATTGATCAACGCCACGCACGGGGCGACGGGCAAAACGCTATTCTAGCGCTCAGCCGGGAGGAATCACAGGGGAGATAGATCAGCTCTTTTCGAGTTTGAAGGTCACACGCCGGTTCTTGGCCCGCCCCTCGGCACTCCGGTTACTGGCAACCGGGTAGCGGTCACCATGAAAACGCATGCTGAACAACTCTTCTTCTACACCCCGTTCAACAAGATAGTCGCGCACAGCCAGGGCACGCTGCCGGGCGAGCTCGCGATTGTCGAGCCGGTTGCCTACGTTATCGGAATGACCTTCAAGCACGATACCGTTAATTTCCGGGTCCGCCTGGAGGTATTCCAGGGCTGTATCGAGTAGCTGTTTGGCGCTGGCTGAAAGGTGAGTTCCACCACTGGCGAAGCTGACGACACTGTTGGAAATCTGATCGAAGTTCATGGGTAGCAATCCAGCGCTACACTTCTGAAAGTCAGTCCAGGCCTGCTGATAACCAATACTGGATACAACCACCCTCACAGGCTCGACGGCGTTGGCCCAGGCGGCGCGCTGAATGGTCGGGTGCAAACCGTCTGCCAGGCCGGCCAGCATCTGCCCAGCCTGTTGCTGCGGTACTCGTATAGCGATCTGGTCATCGGATACGGCGGTGTAGCCCAGCAGACGTGCCCGGGCCTGGGGTTGCCACATGGGAGCATCGTTATAGAGTTGTGCCTGACCGGGACGCATGAGGTTATTCCAGGCCTTGAGTTCAAAGGTCGGCCGCTCACCTGCGCGCCTTACGAACACCGCGTCACCATACCCGCTGACGGGCTGAGTTAGGCGACATTCGAATTTGTCACCTTCGACAGACCATTCCACCTCCTCCATACGCGTCTGGAATGTCAGCGCATGGACAGGCAGGGCCACAGTGAGCAGCAATGCAATACAGGCTCGAGCCACAGGTTTCTCCGAAAGATGAACTCTTCTCAATGGGTTACATCGGCGCGGAGGCGGAAAACTTTACCCCGTCAGTGTGTAAAATCCAGGGCGCTTCCGGTAGCATTGAGCCAATTAAACTCTGTGGAATACCCGCTGATGACCGACCGCATCACCCTGATCAGGCCGGACGACTGGCACATACATCTGCGCGATAACGACGTATTGCCCGACACCGTAGCCGACGCTTCACGCGTATTCGCCAGGGCAATAGTGATGCCCAACCTGGTACCGCCGGTACGCGATGGTCAGCAGGCCGACGCCTACAAGGCACGTATCCTGTCTGCCCGCCCCGCGGGCTCTGACTTCACACCGCTCATGGTGCTTTATCTCACTGACCAGACCAGCCCGCAGACTATCCGCGAAGCCTGGACGGCAGGCCAGGCTGTGGCTGCCAAGCTTTACCCAGCGGGGGCGACGACAAATTCCCAGTCAGGCGTTACGTCCCTGAATACTATTTATCCCGCCCTTGAGGCTATGGCAGAAGTAGGAATGCCCCTGCTGGTGCATGGCGAGGTAACCCATGCCGACGTTGACATTTTTGATCGAGAAAAAGTGTTCATCGATCAACAACTGGTGGGCGTGGTCGAGCGCTTCCCGACGCTTAAAGTGGTCTTCGAGCACATAACCACCGCCGACGCGGTCGACTTTGTGCGCAGTGCTCCGGGTCACGTCGCAGCCACCATCACTGCACATCACCTGCAGTACAACCGCAACCACATGCTGGTCGGTGGTATTCGTCCGCACTTTTTCTGTCTGCCTATTCTCAAGCGCCAACGCCATCAGCAGGCGTTGTGTGATGCAGTGGCCTCTGGCTCGAGCAAGTTTTTCCTGGGCACTGATTCTGCACCCCATGCCCGACATGCCAAAGAGGCTGCGTGTGGCTGCGCGGGCTGCTATACCGCTTTTGCGGCCATCGAGATGTATACCGAAACCTTTGATCAACTGGGCATTCTCGACAAGCTCGAGGGCTTTGCCAGCTTTCATGGCCCTGATTTCTACGGTATGCCTCGCAATACCGATCAAATCACCCTGGTGCGTGAGTCCTGGACTGCACCTGAAACCCTGCCCCTGGGTGACCAGGTTATCGTTCCGCTGCGTGCTGGCGAGACCCTGCAATGGCGCGTCGTGTGACTGCCAACAATATTAAGGATCGCTTGTGAGCGAGTTTGAGTTCGACACCGAAGACCAGCAACCCGCCAGTAAAAGCCACAAGACACCCATGGCCTATCGCTTTCGCGGATTTCTGCCAGTAGTGGTAGACGTGGAAACCGGTGGCTTCAACAGCGCCACCGATGCCTTGCTGGAAATTGCGGCGACAGTGATCGAGATGGATGAGGAAGGCATGATTTACCCTGGCGACACGCATTTCTTTCGCGTGGAGCCCTTCGTCGGAGCTAACGTCGAAGCAGCTGCCCTGGAATTTACCGGCATCAAACTGGACCATCCCCTGCGCATGGCGGTAACCGAGGAGCATGCGCTGGTAGAAATATTCAAACATGTACGCAAGGCGGTCAAATCTGCCGGTTGTAATCGTGCGGTGCTGGTGGGACACAATGCGTTCTTTGATCTCGGGTTTCTCAACGCTGCGGTGGAGCGTACGCAGATCAAACGCAACCCCTTCCACCCCTTCTCCTGCTTCGATACCGCCACCCTTGGCGGGCTGGCGTTCGGCCAGACAGTACTGGCAAAGGCCTGTTCAGCAGCCGATATCGAGTTCGATGGGCGTGAAGCCCATTCAGCCCGTTATGACACTGAAAAAACTGCCGAACTGTTCTGTAGCGTCGTTAATCGCTGGCGCGAAATGGGCGGCTGGCCGCTCGACTGATTCACAACTGATTACATCTGGCAGGACCAATAACTTGCTCAGGGTCTCTGCCAGGGCTATTTTCAGATAGATGCGCAACAGTCCGCTACACTTCAATAATCGTTTCCATTCACGCTGTCAGACTGACACAGGGTCTGGCAGTTATGTGATATCGGTACCGTATATACGGCGACCGGCGGTCAAAAAACCAAAAGAAGGAGCCACCCTCTCATGAAGCGTCAATCACTCACCTTATTGTTCTCAGCGGCCCTGGGCCTCGCTGCAGTCACCTCAACCCCTGCGATTGCCCAGGAAAAATTCCTGACCATCGGAACAGGTGGCCAGACAGGCGTTTACTACGTTGTCGGGCAGTCCGTATGTCGTCTGATCAACCGCAACGCCAATGAACATGGCATCCGCTGCAACGCGCCCTCCAGCGGCGGTTCAGTCGCCAACGTCAATGCTATTCGTAACGACGACATTTAAATGGGCGTAGTCCAGTCCGACGTTCAGTACAAGGCCTATGCGGGCGTGCAGAACTTTGCAGACGCCGGCCCGTACGAAGACATGCGCGCCATGTTCGCGCTGCATGGCGAGCCGCTGACGGTTGTAGCTCGAAAAGATGCGAGCATCCAGAACGTCAAGGATCTCAAGGGCAAGCGAGTCAACCTGGGTAACCCCGGCTCCGGACAGCGCGATACGATGGAAGTCGTGATGGAAGCTCTCGACTGGACACGCGACGATTTCGCTCTGGTTTCCGAGCTGGACGCTGCTGAGCAAGCTGCAGCGCTGGGCGATAACAACATCGATGCGATGGTCTATGTTGCCGGTCACCCCAATGGCTCTATCCAGGAAGCAACCACCACGGTCGACTCGGTCATCGTGTCGGTAACAGGTGACGAAATCGACGAGCTGATCGAAGAGCGTCCCTACTATGCCAAGGCCACCATCCCCGGCGGCATCTACCGCGGCAACGAAGAGGACGTCCAGACCTTCGGTGTGCGCGCCACCCTGGTAACCTCGAACCAGGTATCCGACGAAATGGTCTATGAGACAGTCAAGGCCGTATTCGAGAACTTTGATCGCTTCAAGCGTCTGCACCCCGCTTTCGCCACGCTTAAGGAAGAGGAAATGATCAGCGAAGGCCTGTCTATTCCCCTGCATGACGGCGCCGTGCGTTACTACAAGGAACGCGGCTGGATGTAATGATGTAATGGCCGCCGGAGACGAATCCGGTGGCCATGCCTGTTCCCCTTGGAAGAAGTAAAACGAACAGCAAGGACGATCATGAGCGAACAATCAACGAAGCGCGACAATCTCAGCAGCGAGCTCGAAGAACTGGTCGCAACGAGTGACACCGGCGCCCGTAAACCCCAGGGTTTTCCCGGAAAACTCATTGTTTCTGTAGCAGCGGCCTGGTCTCTTTTTCAGCTCTGGATTGCCTCACCGTTGCCATTCATGGTCGGTTTTGGCGTATTCAACAGTACAGAGGCCCGCTCCATCCACCTGGCGTTTGCAGTGTTCCTCGGTTTTTTGTCATTTCCCGCGCTAAAACGCTCACCCCGTGATCGCGTACCTGTACCGGACTGGATTCTGGCCTTTGCTGCCTCTTTCTGTGCGGCCTATATCTATATTTTCTATACCCAGCTTTCTACCAGACCCGGCAACCCAACCACGGTTGACGTGGTCATCGCATTGGTCGGCCTGGTTCTTCTGCTAGAAGCAACCCGCCGCGCCCTGGGCCCACCACTCATGATTGTGGCCCTGATATTCATTGTCTACTCCGTCGGCGGCCCACACATGCCCGGCATACTCGCCCACCGCGGGGTGAGTATTGATGCACTGGCAAACCACCAATGGCTGACCACCCAGGGTGTGTTCGGCATAGCCCTTGGCGTCTCGACAAGCTTTGTATTTCTTTTCGTACTCTTCGGCGCAT
This sequence comes from uncultured Halopseudomonas sp., assembly GCF_963977355.1. Classification (NCBI taxonomy): domain Bacteria; kingdom Pseudomonadati; phylum Pseudomonadota; class Gammaproteobacteria; order Pseudomonadales; family Pseudomonadaceae; genus Halopseudomonas; species uncultured Halopseudomonas sp. The sequence continues at coordinate 25,555 of NZ_CAXBOV010000028.1, forward strand.
TGCTCGACAAGGCTGGAGCAGGTAATTATTTCATCAAGGTGGCCTTCTCTCTCCTTGGTCACTACAGGGGTGGGCCTGCCAAGGCAGCTGTGGTCGCCTCGGCCATGACCGGTCTGATTTCCGGCTCATCGATTGCCAACGTCGTTACCACTGGCACCTTCACGATCCCGATGATGAAACGCGTCGGTTTTTCTTCGGAGAAAGCCGGTGCCGTCGAGGTAGCTTCGTCGGTAAACGGTCAGATCATGCCGCCCGTAATGGGTGCTGCGGCCTTTCTGATGGTCGAATACGTCGGCATTTCCTACGTTGAGGTCATCAAGCATGCGTTTCTGCCAGCGCTGATCTCCTATATCGCACTGGTTTATATTGTTCACCTCGAAGCAATGAAGGCCGGCATGCAGGGCCTGGAAAGCAGCAACCCGCCACGGCCACTGGTACGCAAGATGATCGGGTTCCTGACCGGTCTTATTCTGCTCATGGCGCTTTCATTTGCCGTGTATTACGGCCTCGGCTGGCTCAAACCCTTACTGGGTGAAAGCGCTGGCTGGGTAATAGGGGCTGCGCTACTGGCGGTTTACATTGGTCTTTTGAAAGTCGGCGCCCAGTATCCAGAACTGGAACTGGACGACCCAAACTCACCGGTGGTCAAACTGCCGCAGACCCGTCCAACGGTCATGTCCGGCCTGCATTTTATTCTTCCAGTCATCGTCCTGGTCTGGTGCTTGATGGTCGAGCGCCTGTCGCCGGGCCTGTCCGCATTCTGGGCCACCGTGCTGATGATCGTGATCACCCTCACCCAGAGACCACTGATAGCCATGTTCCGGGGTGAGAGCAAGCTGGCCAATGATCTTCGGCATGGGCTTGATGACCTCTGGCAGGGCCTGGTATCGGGTGCCCGCAACATGATCGGTATCGGTATCGCAACGGCGACAGCGGGTATTATTGTCGGCGCCGTTGCTCAGACCGGCGTGGGTCTGGTGCTCGCCGACCTGGTCGAGATCATGTCGATGGGCAACCTGATGCTAATGTTGATGCTCACAGCGGTATTGAGTCTGATTCTGGGCATGGGTCTTCCCACCACGGCCAACTACATTGTGGTGTCCGCCCTATTAGCGCCGGTGATTGTGACCCTCGGCCAGCAGAACGGTCTGATAGTGCCGCTGATCGCGGTTCATCTGTTTGTGTTTTACTTCGGCATCATGGCCGACGTGACACCACCGGTCGGTCTGGCCTCCTTTGCCGCCGCTGCCGTGTCCAACGGTGATCCGATTCGTACCGGGTTCCAGGCGTTCTATTACAGCCTGCGTACCGCCGCCCTGCCCTTCCTGTTCATTTTCAACACCGATCTATTGCTGATAGACGTGGGTCTGTGGAAAGGGTTGTTAGTCTTTGTCGTCGCCACTGTGGCCATGCTTATTTTCGCCGCCGGCACACAGGGATTCATGATCGTGCGCAATCGTTGGTATGAGAATATCCTTCTGCTTCTGGTTGCTTTCACACTCTTTCGTCCCGGGTTCTGGATGGATATCGTCCACGACCCGTATCAGTCGATACCGCCCGCCGAGATAGCTCAGGCGCTCAACCGGGTAGATGAAGGCAGCAATTTGCGAATGCAGATAGAGGGTCTGGATGAGATTGGCAGTCCACGGCAATTTTATCTGCTGGTACCAGTACCCGATGGTGAGACAGGTCAGGAACGTCTTGATGAACTGGGCCTGATGCTGATCCAGGATGGCGACCGCACAATAGTTGACATGGTTACCTACGGCAGCCTCGCTGCGGATCTGGGCTTTGATTTCGACCAGGAAATAACCGAGATTCTTGCGCCGGTCGACCGTATGGCCAAAGAATGGATGTGGATCCCGGGTCTGCTGCTGTTCATGCTGGTCGCCGGATTGCAATGGCGACGTCGGCAACCTGATCAACCGGTCAGTGCCTGAGGAGGCCAATCATGTACAAGAAAATTCTGCTACCCATAGATCTCAATCATGATGGCTCCTGGGCGAAGGCCTTACCCACAGCCTTGCAACTGTGTCGCGATTACGGAGCTTCGCTGCACATCGTAACGGTGATTCCGGATTTTGGTCTGCCGCTGGTGGGTGGATTTTTTCCACGCGAATATACCGAGAAGGCCGAGGAAGCCGTCTCTCAGCGTCTGAAAGAGTTCGTTGTGGAAAAAGTCCCTGAGGAAGTCCAGGTACAGCGCATAGTCACCGACGGCAAAACCTACGAAGCGATTTTACGGGTTGCCAAACAACTCAAGGTGGATCTGATTGTCATGGCCTCGCATAAGCGTAAGCGGGCCGAGGACTATATCCTGGGCACCAACGCAACGCGGGTCGTACAACAGTCCAAGCGCTCAGTCATGGTCGTGCGCTAGGCGCAGCATCATTACCAACGGATATCAAGGCGTCCCGCTTCTGCCAGGGTCTCGCTCCGCAAAAGCGGAGGCTACCCTGACGAACGAAGACCGAGCCATGCACCGCAACAGTGCGCATTGCTATAAACAAGTGCATTCCTGCTTATTCATTGCACCACTAAACTATTGATTTTATTAAAATAATAAGCTGGCATGAGCCATGCATGAGAACTTGTATGCGCGGTTTAGCACCGGCACCCACTACATAGTGCTGCGGCTTATTTGAAGCAGGCGGCAACCCGACCAATCGGGGATCGGACAAAGGCGTCCTACTGCATATAGCGGTGGGATGCCTTTTTTGTTTTGCGCTCCAGAAAGAGGGCAAGTAATGCATAAACTCAAGCTGGTATTGGTAGGCAACGGTATGGCCGGGGTCAGGACCCTGGAAGAGCTGCTCAAGCTCGCACCAGATCTTTACGATATAACCGTGTTCGGTGCCGAGCCTCACCCCAACTACAATCGCATCATGCTTTCCCCGGTTCTGGCCGGAGAGCAAAGCTTCGAGGACATCATCCTCAACGATCTGAACTGGTACCGGGACAACGGTGTAACGCTGCATACCGGCAAGCGCGTAGTAAAGATCGATCGTCGGCATTGCCGAGTGACGGCTGACGACGGTACCGAGGCCGAATATGACCGTCTGCTGCTGGCTACCGGCTCCAACCCGTTCATGCTGCCGGTACCGGGTAACGATCTTGAGGGTGTGATCGGCTACCGTGATATTGCGGACACCGAGTTAATGATGGAAACCGCCAGGACTCATGCTCAGGCGGTCGTCATCGGTGGGGGCCTGCTCGGGCTTGAGGCAGCCAACGGCCTGAAGATGCGCGGCATGGACGTGACCGTAGTGCATATCGGCAAGGGTCTACTCGATCGCCAGCTTGATTGCCACGCAGCGAAGTTACTGCAGAACAGCCTGGAGCAGCGCGACATCCGGTTTCTGTTGCAGCAGCAAACCAGAGAGTTGGTCGATGACGGCAACGGCCGTGTCGTCGCGGTGCGATTCAAGGATGGTAGCGAGGTACCCGCCGATCTGGTGGTGATGGCCGCCGGTGTGCGACCCCGTACGGAGCTGGCCGAAAGCGCGGGGCTGGCCTGCGACCGCGGCATTCTGGTCAGCGACACACTGCAGACATACGATCCAAAGATCTATGCCATTGGAGAATGTGCCAACCATCGGGGCATAGCCTATGGCCTGGTCGCTCCACTGTTCGAGCAGGCCAAGGTATGCGCCAACCATCTGGCGATGCTCGGCTACGGCCGTTACCAGGGGTCGGTGACGTCTACCAAGCTCAAGGTCACCGGGATCGACCTCTTCTCCATAGGGGATTTCAAGGGTGATGAGGACAGCGAAATCCTGACTCTTTCTGATCCCCTGGCGGGCGTCTACAAGAAACTGGTCATCCGCGATGACGCACTGGTAGGGGCCTGCCTGTATGGCGACACCAGTGACGGCCCTTGGTATTTCCGTCTGGTTGCCGATGGACAGAACATCAGTTCTATCCGCGATTATCTGATGTTCGGCCAAGGGGTCTGCCCCACTCTCTCAGCTACCGGCAATGGGATAACCGACTCCGTAGGGGAAGCTGCCTGATGCTGCATACCACGGCCTCTACCTGCTGCTACTGCGGCGTCGGCTGCGGCGTGCTGATCGAGCATGACGACCAGACCATTCATGGCGTCACCGGCGATCCAGCACACCCTGCAAACTTCGGGCGACTCTGCAGCAAGGGATCCACCCTGCACAGGACCGGTGATCAGGCCGCCCGTGCCCTCTATCCGGAACTACGCCTGGGCAAGGGCATGGCGCGCAACCGCACTGACTGGGAAACGGCAATGCAACACGCAGCCCAGATATTCGGTCAGACGATCGCCGAACATGGCCCCGACAGCGTCGCATTCTACATTTCCGGTCAATTGCTAACCGAGGACTATTACGCTTTCAACAAGCTGGCCAGAGCATTGATTGGCACCAACAACATCGACAGCAATTCGCGCCTGTGCATGTCCAGCGCAGTAGTCGGATACAAGCGAAGTCTGGGTGCCGATGCACCGCCCTGCTCCTATGAGGATATCGAACAGAGCGACTGCGTGCTGATCATCGGCAGCAATATGGCTTTTGCCCACCCGGTATTGTTCCGTCGATTGGAACAGGCGAAGGCCGATAATCCTGACAAACAGATTATCGTTGTTGATCCGCGGCGCACCGACACTTGCGAGATCGCCGATATCCATCTCGCACTCCAACCCGGCACGGACGTCGCGCTCTTGCATGGCATCCTGCACTTGCTGCTACGGGAAGACTGTATAGACGCGGCTTTCATTGAAGCGCATACCTCCGGCTTTGAGGTTCTGCAGACGCTGGTGACGGATTACACACCGGAACACGTCTCCGCCGTTTGCGGTATCGATCAGACCGACCTGCACAGGGTCGCCAGTATGATTGGCAACGCGGCCAGTTTTCTGTCCCTCTGGTGCATGGGCATGAACCAGTCCAGTGCCGGTAGCGCAAAGAATAGTGCGCTGATCAACCTGCACCTGGCCACTGGGCAAATAGGCAAGCCTGGGAGCGGCCCGTTTTCACTGACCGGTCAGCCCAATGCAATGGGCGGGCGCGAAACCGGCAGCCTCTCCAATCTACTGCCAGGCCACCGCGATGCGGCAAACGCTGAACATCGTGAAGAAGTTGCAAGCTACTGGGGTGTCGATGCACTGCCGGAGGCGGCTGGTCTCAGTGCAATCGAGCTGTTCGAAGCGGTGCGTACGGGCAAGGTCAAGGCACTGTGGATTGCCTGCACAAATCCAGCGCAATCGATGCCGGATCAGAATCTGGTTCGCCAGGCACTGGCGGCCTGCCCGTTTGTGGTCGTGCAGGAGGCCTTTGCTACCACCGAGACCTGCCAGTTCGCCGACCTGCTGCTACCCGCCGCCAGCTGGGGCGAAAAAACCGGTAGCGTAACCAATTCCGAGCGTCGCATCAGCCGCGTGAATTCTGCCATCCCGGCGCCAGGAGAGGCCCGAGCGGACTGGGCCATAGTCTGCGACCTGGCCAAAAGACTGGAAAAGCAGCTACGGCCAGGAGAGCCAAGCCTGTTTGAATTCGCCGAGCCCCAGGGGCTGTTCGATGAATTCCGCGGCCTGACCCGCGGTCGCGATCTGGATTACAGCGGGCTGAGCTATGACCTGCTCAATAAACTGGGACCCCAGCAGTGGCCCTTCGCCAAAGATGCACAACAGGGCACGACGCGGCTGTATGCCGATGGGCGCTTCCCTACCAGTGACGGCCAAGCCCGTTTTATTGCCGAGCACTGTCTGCCCACCAGAGAGCAGCAAGACGCTGATTTTCCGCTGACCCTGAACACCGGCCGTCTGCGCGACCAATGGCATGGCATGAGCCGCACGGGCACCGCGGCTCAACTGTTTGGCCATGTAGAAATGGCGCAAATCGGTATTGCCCCAGCAGAGTTGAAGCGTAACCAGTTGATCAATGGTCAGTTGGTGCGGGTCACAAGTCGCAGGGGCGAATTGGTTCTACCCGTGGTTGCTGACGACCAGCTATCCCCTGGACAAGCCTATATCCCGATGCACTGGGGTGATCGCTTTTTGCGTGGCGGTGGCGTAAACGTGCTTACCCAGCCTGCTTACGACCCCCTGTCCAGACAACCTGAGCTGAAGCAGGCTGCCATCAAAATCGAACCTGTTTGCCTGCCTTGGGAAATGTTCATTCTGGTCGAAGGTGATGTGCAGAACCGCTTCAATGCCCTGCGCATCCTGTGCGAGGACCTTGGCTACGCCAGCTTCAGCCTGACCGGCCGCGAACGGCCAGCGCTGATCATACGCGCAGCCCACGACCAGCCCCGTGACATCAGTTGGCTGAACCAACTGGACAATTTGTTGGGACTCGATGAAGAAACGGTGTCGCGCTACGACGACACTGCCACGGGCGTAAGCAAACGTATCAGGATCGAAGGTAACAAGATCACGGCTGTGCGCCTGTGTGGTGAGACAAAGGCCCGAGACTGGCTGCGCAACCTCTGGCAAGCCGGCGACATACCGGAAGATCAACGCCGCTGGTTACTTGCACCACTGAGCGCCCCGCCGGGAGGTGCTGCTGGCAGGGTCGAGAAAATACTCTGCAATTGCATGAACGTCAGTCAGAGCCAGATACAGGCGGGAATCGACAGCGGCATGGACCTGGACGGTCTCAAGGCAGCGCTAGGCTGCGGAACACAGTGCGGCTCCTGCCTTCCGGAAGTCCGGCGACTATTAATCAGTATCGGCGAGCCAGCATGAGCCGGGAAACGCTATCCAAACAGCCTGTTCTCCGAGGAGATACCAGCATGAACGCCCCACAACCAAGCGATTCCGTTCTCATCCACCTGGTTGGTGCCGGCCCCGGCGATCCGGAATTGCTGACATTGAAGGCGGCGCGTGTACTCTCGCAGGCTGAAGTAGTGATGGTCGATGATCTGGTCAATCCAGCCATACTTGAGCACTGCAGTAAGGCCAGGATCATTCGTGTGGGTAAACGTGGTGGCTGCCGCTCCACTCCCCAGGAGTTCATAAACAGACTGATGCTGCGTTATGCCCGGCAGGGCAAGCGACTGGTGCGACTCAAAGGTGGCGACCCGTGCATATTCGGCCGCGCTGGAGAAGAAGCACAATGGCTGGCAGCCCGCGGAATAGCATCAGAAACAGTTAACGGAATTACCGCCGGACTGGCCGGGGCTACTCAGTGCGGTATTCCCTTGACCCTGAGGGGAATGAGTCGCGGCGTTACCCTGGTCACCGCGCATACACTTGACGACACTGACCTCAACTGGCGGGGGCTCGCCCAGGGGGGGACCACATTGGTGATCTACATGGGCGTCGCTCGACTGCATCAGATTCAGCAGGGCTTGCTCGACGGCGGCATGCCCGCCACTACTCCAGTCGCGATGATCGAACAGGCAAGTCTGCCTGACCAGCGCCAGCATGTCTGTAACCTGAATAAGCTCTGCGTGCAGGCTCAGGCTTTCAGTCTGAAGAGCCCGGCAGTACTGGTGATTGGCGAGGTAGTTGCATCATCCTCACTACTGGCTGGACAGCAGTCGGTTGAACCTGTCATGGCTTTGGAACCGATGCTCATGGGTGCCGTCAGCGGATGAATAAAGACAAATTGATGTTGAGGCAGGGCGAAGTCTAAAGTCGACCTGCTGGCCGATTTTCCCACTGATCGATCCACTCCATCAGGTCGGCAAATGGCATCGGCCTGGCAAATAGATAACCCTGAATCTCATCGCAGTCATGCTGGACAAGGAAGTCCAGCTGCTTATCTGTCTCAACACCCTCGGCAATCACGCTAAGCTGAAGGTTATGCGCAAGACTGATAATCGACTGTACGATAGCCGCGTCTCGCCCATCATCGTTGACGTCATCGATAAAGGCCTTGTCGATCTTCACCTTGTCTATTGGCAGGCGCTTGAGGTAGTTGAGGCTGGAAAAACCAGTACCAAAATCATCAATCGCTATCATGATGCCCTTGTTCTTGAGCTCCTGCAGCGTTTCAATCGCCTCCTCAATGTTGTTCAACAGCAGCCCCTCTGTGACCTCCAGTTCCAGACACTGGGGATCAAGTCCGCTGTCATCAAGCATGCGTTGAACGAACGCAACAAAGCTACTGCGCTGAAAGTGCAGCGGCGACACGTTGATGGCGACGGCCGCGCCCGGCGCCAATTTCTTGCACAGCAGCACGGCGTCCTGACATGCACGTTTGAATACCCACTCGCTGAGCGGGACGATTTGCCCCGTCGCCTCGGCCATCGGTATGAATATGCTGGGCGCAATCATGCCCCGCTCGGGATGATTCCAGCGCAGCAGCGCCTCCGCACCGCACAAGTGGCCATCTTTTACCGCGACCTGCGGTTGGTAATGCAGCTCGAACTGACCCAGCTCGATCGCCTGCTGCAGATCCCCCCGCAGAACAAGGCGTTCGTGCACCCGTTGGGTCAGATCGTCGGTATACCACTGGTAATCATTGCGGCCCTGTTGCTTGGCCTTGTACATGGCCAGATCTGCCTGCTGTATCAACTGCAGGGGGTCATCAATGACACTCTCACCAGAAAGCGTAATGCCAATGCTGCAGGTAAGCTGCAGGGGCACCCCATCGACATCAAAAGGCCTGGCGATCTGATCCATGATCCGGTCAACAACAATGATCACATCTTCAGCATGGGCAAGGTCGGGCAGCAACACGATAAATTCGTCGCCACCCATTCTTGCTACGGTATCGCCAGGACGTATGGCGGATTCAAGGCGACGAGCTACCTGTATCAGTACCTGATCGCCAGTGGTATGACCAAGGGAATCATTGATCGGTTTAAAGCTGTCCAGATCAACGAAAAGCACCGCCATCTTGCGTTTATAGCGCTGAACAATTTCGCCACTCTGACGCAGGCGATCCTCAAGGATCTGTCGGCTGACCAGGCCGGTCAGCCGATCATGACTCGCGCTATGGGCAAGCTCCTGCTCGTAGTTCTTTTGCTCGGTCAGATCATTCTGCACACCAATAAAGTGCGTTACCACACCCTCTTCGTTCGGCACTGGTGCAACATAGAGTTCGTTCCAGAACATGCTCCCATCTTTACGATAATTGCGCAGCACCACCTGCACATCCCGCAGTCCAGCGATAGCCTCTCGCAAATCGTTGAGGGCTGGCTGATGCTGATCATCCCCCTGCAGGAAGCGACAATTGCGTCCGATTACCTCCTGGTTCGGGTAGCCGGTGAGAGCACAGAAGGCGGCATTGGCATAAATTATGGGCATGTCCGCCTGCATCGCATCCACAATCACGACGCCGTCTATGCTGACCTCCAGACCCCGCTTGAGCAGACGTAATTGCTCATCCTGACGTTTACGACGGCTGATATCGCGCAGCGATATCAATTCCATCGCCTGTCCATCCCACTCGGTAGGCGAACGCTGAACTTCCAGTTCCGTACGCTCGCCAGGAGCCAGCATCAGATGGGTTTCATATCGGACCGGGCCTCCAAAGGGCAAAACAATCGGTGATTGCTCGGGACGTCCGTGAAACAGTACCTCGGCTGACTTATTGGCGTAATGCACGCTCCCACTGTCGTCAACTACCAGCAGTGCATCCCGTGAGTCTTCCAGTAACTGATGAAAAGCCTGCTGCTTTTGCTCCAGTGCGGCTTCGGCCAGAAATTTGCCTGAAATATCCAGCGCCAGTGCCAAGTAGGCGGGGCGACCCATGTACTCGAAGGGGTGCGCGTGGACATCCGCATGCAGCACCGAGCCATCCTTGCGCTGATAACTCCAGACGCCCATACGACCGGACATCTGACCATCGCGCAACTGCGGGTATGACTCAAGAAAACGCTTCTTTTCATCCTCGGGTCGAATATCCAGGGTCGACATACCGATGAGCTCGTCACGGCTATACCCGAGTAGCTTGACGGTTGCATCGTTGACCGCGAGAAAACGGGTGTCATCCCGACCAAATACCCACATGGGCTCAGGGTTGGATTCGAACAGCAGGCGATAGCGCGCTTCACTGTCGACCAGCCTGTTGTTGATTTGCGCCCTGTCGCGTGCATAACGAATACTGCGCGCCAACATCAGGCCGCTGAACTCTCCCTTGACCAGATAGTCCGACGCCCCGAGCTCGATTGCCCGGGCGTCCAGCTCGCTGTCGGCCAGGCCGGTAAGCAATATCATCGGGGCCTGAACCGCCCGGGCGCGCAGCTCACTGATCAACGCCAGGCTCGAGTCCGCCCCGAGGCGGTAATCCACAAGCAAAACATCATGATCGCATGACAGAGCACGGGCCAAACCCTTGTCGAAACTCGACACCCACTCCACCTGAAAATGCTGTTCGGGAACGTCGGCCAGAAGCTCTCGCAGGATGAGAAAATCGTCCTCGTCATCCTCGATCAACAATAGCCTGAGAGTCTCGTTACCGATCATTAAGCCTCCCTGATCCAGGGAGATGGCGGCAGGGTGACCAGCTCCAACCAGTAGTCACCTAGCGTCACGACCAGCCTTTTGAGGTCACTGAAACTTGTCGGCTTGGTAACAAAGGAGTTAGCACCGCAATCGTAACTGCTTTTGACGTCCTCGCAGGCTGAAGACGTAGTCAACACTATCACTGGTATGCATCGCAAAGTCGCATGTTGCTTGATCGCTCGTAGGGCCTCACGGCCATCCATGCGCGGCATATTAAGATCCAGCAGAATCATATCCGGCATTGGACAGCGCTCGGCATCCTCATAGGGAGCGCTCCGCATAAGATATGCCATCAACTGTTCGCCATCGTGCACAAAGCTCAGAGGGCTCTGGGGCCGCACTTCGGCAAAAGCCTCGCGCATCAACAGACAGTCATCCTCATCGTCATCAACGACAAGTATGTGCTGTGGCTTCTGTATCGTGCGTTCAATGCTCATGCTATTGGCTCACCCCATAGCTCGTTAATCTTTCAGTGTAGCCCTTATCGTGAGCTGGTTCGATAATGACCGGGAGAAGAGATCGAAGATTGAAACTCATGATACCTCTGTATCCGTTGGACCAGGGTCGCTCCCACCCCGCATGACATTCGGCATGAAACTGACCCTGAAAATACTGCCCGATCCAGGCTCGCTGCGCGCGGTGACCTCCGCCTGGTGGCGCTCGGCAATCTTGCGCACGATCGCCAATCCAATCCCGGTACCACTGAACTGCTGGCGTTCGTGCAGACGTTGAAAGGGGTTGAAGATACGGTCCAGATACTTCTCGTCAAAGCCGATACCGTTATCAGCCACACAGAGTGTCCAGCGTCCATCAGCTTCACTTTCGCCGTATATCCTGATAACTGGCGATTGATCCTCTTGGTGAAACTTCAGTGCATTGCTGATCAGATTTTGTAGCAGCTGTCCCAGCTGCCGCGCGTCTCCCAACAAATCAGTCAGTGGTTGACGTTCGATGAGACCACCAGCAATCTCAATTGTTGCTTCAAGATCAAAGAGAACACCATCCAGAATCCGGTCCAGCGAAACCGGCTTCAATTCACCACCCCGACTGGTCACCCGTGAATAGCTCAGCAGGTCCTGGATCAGGCGTTGCATACGGCCAGATGCCTGGCGCATGCGCTGCAGATAATCGCGACCGGTTTCATCCAGTTGATCAGAGCGTTTCTCCAGTCGCTCGCCAAAGGCTTGCACCTTGCGCAGTGGCTCCTGCAAGTCATGGGAGGCAATGAAAGCGAAATCCTGGAGCTCCCGATTACTGCGTTCCAGCTCATCCAGGGTAGCGCGCAGGCGCTCTTCACCCTGCTTGCGCTCACTGATGTCACGGAAGAATATCGATAGCCCGTTTTCATAGGGGTATGCACTGATTTCAAACCAGCGCTGCAAACTGTGGTAATAAGTCTCAAAATGCTGGCTTTGTCCGGAGGCTACCGCCTGGTGATACCGCGCGTAGATATCCGAGCTGCGAGCTTCGGGGAACATCATCCACAGCTCCCCTCCAATAAGCTCCTCAGCGCTGCGCTCCAGAACAGCTTCGGCACGTGAGTTGATGTAGGTAAAACGCCAGTCGGCATCCACTGAATAGAAAGCGTCGGTGATACTGTCGAGGGTATTGCGTAGCCGGGTTGCCAATCGCTGCAGATCGTTCTCGGCTTGAACCGAATCGCTGATGTCCTGGAGCGCACCCTGGATATGCGTAATCTGACCATCGCTTCCACGCAGCGCCTTACCCATAACACGCACCCAGATCCGCTCACCCGAGGAGTCTAATGCTTCACCACGAAGCTCGTAGGGAACGCCTTGCTTGATACACTTTTTGAGCCTCGCACGCAGGACCCTGTGGTACTCAGGGGCGTAGAGGTCAACTACTCGGTCCATATCGATAGTACTACCGACAGGTAGCTTATGAATCGCGCAGACCTCATCTGACAATGCGGCCTTGTTGGTCTGCAAATCAATGATCCAACCACCGATTCTGGCGATGCTACCGACGATCTCGAACATCGCACGATGCTGCTCGAACAACTTGTCCATGGCCCGCTGTTCGGTCACGTCTCGGGCCACCACATAAACAATCCGATCATCGCCCAGGGCCGCATTCAGCTCCAGGGTCATGATCGCACCAGAAGCCTTGCGCACCCGCAAATCCAGATTGGCTACACTTTCTGCCCGCGCCAGGCCATTCATGGCCGATTCCGCTTTAGAACGGTCAGCGGGAACCAGGATATCTATGTAAGGCTGATTCACGAGTTCACCCGGCAGATAACCGAGTGCGTTGAGCATGGCGGGATTAAGCTGTACGAAAAGGCCCTTGAGACTGATCATGCAGAACATGTCCAGCGAAAGGCTGAAGAACTGGTTGCGCTCCGCCAACGCTTGACCGGCCTTGAGTTCAGCGGTGCGATCGCGCAGGGTAATCACCCAGCCGCCGCCGTCCTCTTTCCCACGCAGCGGTACCGCCCGGTAAGCAATATGTCGGATTATCTGTTCTTCTTTCCGTTCGAATTCGCCAGCTATCCCCTGATCCGGTTTGCCCTGCCAGCGAACAGGATTCAGAGGGACCCAGTCAGACAGAAGAACCGGCTTACCGCCAGCCTGCATGCCTAGCAAAGCTTCGGCCGCGGGATTGATAAAACCCACAATTCCCTTTGCGTCGATCGCGATCAGACCTTCCTGCAGGCTATTGGTGACAGCCTGAGTAAAGGCTAACTGCCTCTCCATATCGCGCCTGGCAGCCTTGATTGCAAACAGATCCTTGGCCACCCCAAATACTCCGACTACTTCACCATCAACCACAACGGGCAACGTGGAGACGTCCAGCTCAAGCGATACTCCGCTATCACTTCGCAAACGAGTCTCGTAACGTAATGGCTCGCCTGCGAGACTTCGCTCAAGATATTTTAGTGCGGTAGATAACTCTCCCGGCTCGACCAAAGCGCTGAAATGGCTACCAAGTAATTGCTCCGAGTTCATACCCATCAAAGCAAATCCTGCCTCGTTCATACTGGTAAAGACACCATTACGATCGACGGAAAAAACCGTATCCGGATTCTGGGAAAAGAGTGAGCGATAACGCTGCTCGCTAGCCATCAATTGAGATCGGTCCTGCTCCCGTTCAAGGGCCAATGCCGCCAACTGGGTACAGACAAGCATGACCTGTGGATCCAGATCCGGAAGACCAACCTGGGTGCTGTATAGCGAGAGTGTCCCCAGCACAGCGTCATTCTGACTCATCATTGGCATGCACCAACAAGAGCGCAATCCAGCATCAAGGGCAACCTCGCGATAATCAGCCCAAAGCTCGGATTTGGCGACGTCGTCCACCCGAGTGGTTTCCCCTCTACAGGCAGCAGTTGCGCAGGCACAGGACCCCTCCGCAACGGCGATCCCGTTGACAATGATCCTGTATTCCTCGGGCAGACTCGGCGCGCTCAACACTGCCAGTGTGGCTGTATCCTGGCAGACCATGGATACAGAGGCCCGGCAGTCAGGCAAGCGCCGCTCGACCATCGCGCATACGGCATCCAGAATCTGCGTCAACGGCTGCAATCCCGAGATCATGCTCAACACGTCTTTCTGATCCTGGGCGAATCGTTCTCTAACCACGAACTCGCTGATGTCGCGTCCAACGCAGAAAAGACTCCTGGATTCTGCATCCCAGGCTGCGGACCACATCATATCTACCTGATGACCATCCCTATGCCAGAAGCGATTGCGTGAGTCGTGCAGTATTCCAACCTGATCCATCCTGCTGATCATCTTGGCGGTTCTGGCATCGTCTTCTGAAACGATAAACTCCGTCACGGGCCGGCTCTGCATTTCCTCTGACTGGTAACCCAGAATGCTGGCCGCCGACTGACTCACGCGCATGAAGCGACCATGCTCATCGAGGACGCAGAGCAAATCCAGCGAGTGACGCATCATCTGCTCATTGAACGCATGCAACTCTGCCTGTCGCTGCATATTGCTGCGTAGAGTACCAGTCAGCCGTCGAAGCAGATGCGTTCTGTGCATGGCCAGGCTGGTCATGCGTTGGGTGAGCATCAACAACATACCGACCAGTAACAGGAAAACAAACTCACTCGTGGCCAGGCCGTCACTGACCCCGGAGCTTGATGTTCGATTGATCAGGGTCTGCAACCGCCATTGCTCACCATGGGCTAAAGCTAGCGCGCGCTCGTCCATCAGCAAGTAGGAGTCGGTCCCCGCCAAATCAAGTATTTCCTGACCGGCGCGCTCTATTCGCAAAGCAAAGTGGCTCGCTTGAGTTGCCAGGGCACCATCAAGCAACCCACGCAAGTCAACGCCGGCAGTCAATACCAAAGGACCGCCCGCCAGGCGCAGGGGCATGGCAAAGAGTCCATGCTCATCTACGCTACCGCCAAGAAAAGCCCTATCGTGCTCAAGTGAACCCCTGTGCTGATGCCATAGCCTGCCAGGCTTCACATTGGCAAGCAGACGTCCCAGCGTTGGAGCACTGGACTCTGTCTGCTTGCTGACCAGAACCGGTCGTAGTCGCTGATCCAGTACCGCGATGAACTGTAAATCTCGATGGTCTCGCAAGTAACTGGCTGACTCTTTCAGCCAGACGTCCCCTTCAGGCAGCTCCCCACGTAT
This sequence comes from uncultured Halopseudomonas sp., assembly GCF_963977355.1. Classification (NCBI taxonomy): domain Bacteria; kingdom Pseudomonadati; phylum Pseudomonadota; class Gammaproteobacteria; order Pseudomonadales; family Pseudomonadaceae; genus Halopseudomonas; species uncultured Halopseudomonas sp. The sequence continues at coordinate 40,591 of NZ_CAXBOV010000028.1, forward strand.
CTCCCATCGCTCGCCAATTCGCTGCAACAAACGCGTACGTGCCTCAAGACTGCGATACAGATGCTGTTCAGCCGCATCCAGAAGTAGCCCGCTGCTGACTTGCAGATGTCTGAAATTGTTCTGGGAGGACAAGTACCAGGTGACCCCCGCAGTGAGCGCGCTAGCCAAACCCAGGACCATCCCGATTCGTGACAGGGACAGGGACGTATCTCTGGGCAGGAAGCTGTGGGCCAAAACGCCCAGGCCAATCAGGGCCGCCATCAGAGCAGCCGTCAGGTTGGTGGAAAACTTGAAGCCGATCAGCAGCGTTCCCGCCGTCACGCCGAGCATCATCAAGACCTGAAGCAGACACACCAGCAACAGGATACCGGCGACAAACCGGGAGACTATGCGACCTGGTCGACCTCGCAAAAGCAGGGCCAACGCAGACAGGAGCATGACCGTGGCCAGTCCGTCACGCATCCGCAGAAAACCGGTAACCAGGGAAGTACCCTCGCCATCGCCTCCGGCCAACCAGGAATGCAGGAGGCTGTAAACGCACAATGCGACTACGCCCAGCGCTGGCAACACATGTAGTCGGGCAGTGCGTCCCAGGCGGCCGAGGAACATGCTACCGATGAGCATAGCCAGAAGAGCACTGTCCGGCAGCAGCTTGACGCTGGCCAGGGTGGGATCGGACTGGGATAAAAAGTCGACGCCCGCAAAAAGACCCAGCACAACCAGACCGCAGCCCAGCATGAAGAGGTAGGTCTGGAGCAGAATGATGCGGGTGATCACAGTTTGTTCCCGACCAGGGAGCCAGGAGCGGTCTCTGTTTGCCACCCCAGAGAAAACATTACAGAAGCGGACGATGTTCTCATTATTGGACTCCGCCTTGGCACAGCAGGGTATTCGGTAGAACACGCGATGGAGCGCTATTTATGACGCCATGTTTCCGTCAATGTACCAAAATGCTATCAGATCACGCCATCACTGATTTAGAGCCTTCATCCGAAATTTGATCTGGACGGTACTATTGCTCCGCGCCCCTGCCACGATCAGCGACCAGCCTTGAACGCCTCGAGCATGCTCCCCATGGCGGCATGAATCGCACTGACCGCTTTAAGAGGACGGACCATGACCTTGAAATCGATTATCTGACCAGCCTCATTCCACTCGATCATATCCACCCCATTGATTGTCACCCCATCAATTTCGGTCTGGAATTCCAATACTGCATGGTTGCCCTGTTCCACCTCTCGCAGGTAGGTAAAGTGCCCTGGTTCATTCAGGACCTTCATCGCGGCCATCAGATACAACCGAGTGATTTTCTTGCCGGTCTGTGGGGTATGAACCACCGGAGAGTGAAACACCACATCATCAGCAAGCAGCGTATCCAGTCCCGCAGCATTCTGAGTGCGCACGATTTCGTGCCATTGTTCTATCACTGTGCCCATGCTCTTCTCCTTTTTGTTAAGTGCACCGCCGGCGCTCAGTTGCCTTGAGTGTCATCATGACCGATCGACTCGCGTTGCTGGTCAGCCCACAGTCTTGCATAGGCGCCCTGCGCTGCCAGCAATTGGGCATGGCTGCCCTGCTCCACCACGCAACCCTGATCCAGAACCAGGATACGTTCTGCATGTACGATTGTAGAAAGTCGATGGGCAATCGCCAGCGTTGTGCGTTTGCGTGAAACCAGATTGAGTGCATCCAGTATCAGCCGTTCTGCATGGGTATCCAACGAGGATGTTGCCTCGTCCAGAATCAGTATTGGTGGATCCTTGAGCAGAACACGAGCTATTGCAATCCGCTGCTTCTCACCGCCTGACAGCTTAAGACCTCGCTCCCCTACCTGAGTATCGAGACCATCGGGGAGCCTGCGTACAAAGTCTTCAAGCTGGGCCATCCGCAGTGCCTGCCAAATATCCTCAGCGCTGGCATCCGGACGCCCATAGGCTATGTTGTAGCCGATAGTATCGTTGAACAGCACCGTATCCTGCGGCACTACGCCAATCGCGCTGCGCAGGCTGTCCTGAGTGACATCGCGGATATCCTGACCATCAATACGAATGGCGCCCTCGGAAACATCGTAGAAACGGAACAGCAACCTGGCCAAGGTCGACTTGCCAGCACCACTAGGTCCAACAATGGCCAGGGTGTGTCCCGCAGGCACATGCAGACTGACGCCCTGCAGAATCGGCCGATCAGCGTGATAGGCATGCTTAACATTATCGAATTCCACCGATCCGCCGGCGACCTCAAGTTCCCGAGCGTCGGGGGCATCGGCAACCTTGACCGGCGCCTCAAGCAGCCCGAAGAGACGCTCTATGTTGGTCAGTGCTTCACGAATCTCACGGTAGATAAAGCCCAGAAATCCAAGGGGAATAAACAATTGGAGCATGTAGGCATTGATCATGACCAACTCGCCCAGGGTCATGTCGCCCGCAGCCACCTGATTGGCAGCCAACACCATCATCAAGGTCACAGAGCCCGCAATGATCAAGGCCTGTCCGGAATTGAGCGCTGCCAGTGACAGGCGGTTTTTCATTCGAGCCGCCTCCCAACCTTCAAGATGATGGTCGTATTCACGGGCCTCGAAACGCTCGTTACCGAAATACTTCACTGTCTCATAATTGAGCAGGCTGTCTACCGCGCGGGTATTGGAACTGTTATCGAGCTTGTTGCTTTCACGAACGAAGCGGTTGCGCCATTCGGTGCACCAGATCGAGAAGGCACCATAGAGCAATACCGATCCCAGCACAGTCAGTGCATACATTGGGCTGAAATTGATTAACAGAATGACCGCAATCAGCCCGATTTCCAAAAGCGTTGGCAGAATATTGAACACCATGAAACGCAGTAGAAAGCTGATACCACTGGTGCCCCGCTCAATGTCGCGGGCCAGCCCACCGGTACGGCGAGAAAGGTGAAAACCGAGATCCAGGCGATGCAGGTGTTCGAAAACGCGAAGCGACACCCGCCGCATGGCTCGTTCGGCTACCCGCGCGAAGACCGCATCGCGCATCTCGGAGAAGAATACTGATCCGAATCGCAACAGCCCGTACCCAGCCAGCAGTGCTACAGGCACCAGTACCAGTGCGTCGGTAGCATTCTCGAAATGTTCGACAATCAGTTTGAGAGCCCAGGGCACTGCCACGCCGGCCAGTTTGGCCATGAGCAGAAAGCCCATCGCCAATGCTACTCGGCCTCGGAACTCGGTAAGGTAAGGAACCAGACTGGTGATAATCCGCCAGTTGACCGGCCCTCCGGCATATTGACTGTCTGAATTGGGGCGCACGGGAAACCTTGGATTAGGGGCCTGAAGTGGGAAGCTTAAAGCTGGAAGAGTTTAGACCCATGACCATCATGACTCACGGTAAACTTCCAGCTTCAGACTTCCAGCCTCAAGCTCTGTAGCGATTAATCTTCGTGTGGAATGGGATCGCGGTTAACGTCCCAGCCAACCAGAAGAATGGTGGCCAGCACACCGAACAGCAGTCCTACCCAAGGCTCGAAGAACGCCAGAGCGGCGCCAATCAGTACAACGGTGCCCCGCGACGTATTGTTCTGCGGAATAGCCATTGCCACATAGGCACAGGCGAAGCCGGTTAATACCAGGGTCAGCGATAGCGCGATACCCAGCAATGGCTGCAGACCCGTGAGCAATGGCAACAGGAAGAAGAGAAGTGGAATACCCATCAGATAGTAGGAAGCCAGACCGCTGTGGAGACTATTCATGTTCTCCTTGCCCTGCTTCCAGCGCTGCACGATGATCACCTGAACCCCGGTCCACATGGCCCCCTGAGTCGGAAAGAACGGTGCAGTAATACCCATTACCGCATTACGGATAGCTACGGACAAATGCGTACGGGTAGGGTTGATATCAATATGCTCGTCATGCCGGGCGGTCATGCCGTCGCGAATCACTTCGTTACCGGTCACCATATCGCCAAACAGAATGACGTAGGTGATGATCGCCAGCGGGATGCCTTGCAGGAACATTTCCAGACTGGGCCAACCTATTGCGAAAGGCGACATTTGCGCCCAGGCATCACCAACCGGCGGAATCAGGATACCCCACTGAATATCGTAGGAGACTTCACCGACTATTGGTCCGACTATCGCGGCGATCATGAAGCCGGGAAGCAGACCCAGCGCACCTATAATCGCAAATACCTTATATTTGACCTTGAGTCTCTGCATCGGCAGTGAGAATGCGAAGATCAGGCAAACGGCACAGGCCAGGGTAATGGCAATAGGTTGCTGAAGCAGAAAACGCTCGGCATCGTCGATGAACACCCTCTTGAGCGCGGCGATAGCCGCGCCAAGGATAATGCCCGCTTTGAGCGTATCGGGTAGCCACAACACGAACTTCTTGCCCAGACCGGTTATCCCCAGGAAGAACAACAGCGCTGCAAAATTGAGCGACAGTGCAGTCATTGCCTGCCAACGCGAGGCCGGATCGTCGTAACCACCCAGTACATAGGCCAGCACCAGAGGCAATGCCGGCGTGATCCATCCAGGGGCATAGGGTTCGCCAAACACAATGATTGCCGAAGCAATGATCGCGGAATGGATCATCGAGACAGCCACGGCTTCTTCAAAACCAAGGCCGAAAAACTCCATCATCAGCGGGACGAGTGCCAGGCCTGTAGCAGCAGCAACGAAGAGCCCCTGCATGGCTTCCTGCCAGTAAAAACGCGTGTGATAGAACGGCAAGCGGAAGGTAAACGGACCCCAGTGCCAACCTGGCTGTTCGGGTTTTGACATTGCAGACTCCATGGCTCGAAATTTTATTGTTTTCACCGCCACCCTGGACGGCATCAGTATCGCGCCCATTATGCAGTCACTGCTGCAAAATGGGCATAGCTTCAGTCACTACATTAAGAACGATCTCTTCACGACAGTACCGGTTACCTGCCGCTGCAGCCTCAGGCGGAAGGCCCGCGAAATGGTGGCTGCAGCTTGAGACTATTTGCTTGGGCCATAATACAAGGGACTGCAATGGCCTGTTCATGCATCATCACGGGTATGAATATCCACATGTGACAGGCTCAAGAACGGCTATTTTCGGCAGCTGCATCGGCCTGCGCCTCTTCCTCTTCAAGTCGCTGACGTACCGCATCCGGTGAGCTGGTCCCGCGGGCCAACAGACTGTATAGCAGCGGAATCACGAACAGGGTGAGGATCGTGGAAACACTGACCCCCGACACTACCACTATCCCGATGACCGAACGGGTCTCCGCGCCAGCGCCAAAGGCGATCACCAGCGGAATTGCACCCGCCACTGTGGTTGCACCTGTCATAAGGATCGGACGCAGGCGCAGGGTGCTGGCCTCCACCAGGGCATCGTCAAAGGAACGACCGGCATCACGCAGCTGGTTGGCAAACTCGACAATCAGGATACCGTTCTTGGCTGCCAGCCCGATAAGCATCACCAGACCAATCTGGCTATACAGGTTCAGGCTGTTATCGGTAATCCAAAGGCCAAAGAGCGCGCCACCAATGGCCACTGGCACACCCAGCATAATGATCAGAGGATGAACAAAGCTCTCGAACTGGGCTGCCAGCACCAGGAAAACCACCAGCAGCCCAAGCAGAAAGACGAACAAAAGCGAACCGCCAGCCTTGCGCAAATCGAGCGACTGGCCCTTGTAATCAATAACCAGGGTTTCGGGCAGGTGCTCCCGGGCCAACGCCTCCACGTGATCCAGCGCATCACCCAAGGCTACTCCGTCGGCCAGGGACGCTTCGATGGTAATCGCCCGATTGCGGTTGTATCGGTTAAGAGTGGTAGAGCCCGCGTACTCCTCAATGCTCACCAGGTTGGAAAGCGGAATCAGCTCGCCGGTAGTATCGGACCGGACATAGATATTACTCAAGGAACTGACGCTACGCTGCTCAGAGCGCTCGCCCTCGAGTATCACGTCGTACTCTTCACCATCATCGATATAGGTCGTTACTCGCCGCGAACCAAGCATGGTTTCCAGGGTGCGACCGATGTTGCTGATATTCACGCCCATATCGGCGGCGCTGTTATAGTCGATAGCGATCTCCAGCTGGGGCTGGGTTTCCTTGTAATCAGAATCGATGTTGACCAGGCCGGGGTTGTCTTCTTCAATCTTTTCCAGAAGCGTGGCGCGCCATTCTGCTAGCTGCTGATAGTCTCCAGCGCCGCCTATGACCAACTGGAACGCCTGTGTCTGGCCGCCGGCAAAGCCCTGACGCATCACCGGAAACGCCCTGACGCCGGACAGATCCGAGAGATCCTTCTGCACGTCCCCCATTATCTCCCAGCCGCCCCGTCGCTGCGCCCAGTCTTCAAGCACAACGATGACGATGCCCGTGTTGAAGGTAGTCACGGTTCCAAACGAACGTGGTGCGCGAACCAGCAAACGTGTGACCTCTCCCGCGTCGACATACTTCATCATCCGCGATTCGATTTCGTCCATGTAATCGGTCATGTATTCGTAGGTCGCACCCTCAGGACCGTTGACGATGATGAAAAAGGCTCCACGGTCCTCCCGCGGCGTATATTCGGACGGCAGCTGACTGAACAGCCAGCCACTGAAGCCGAATAGTGCAATCACACCCAGCAGCGAAACCCAGCGCCAGCGCAACACCACCACCAGCATGCGAGCATAGATACGCCTGCTGGTCAGCAGAGTGCTATCCACCCAGCGGCTCAGCCGGTTCTCGTCCCCACGCGACTTCAGCACTTTGGATGCGAGCATCGGCGAGAGGGTCAGCGCTACAAAACTGGAAAAGGCCACAGCGGCTGCCATGGTCAGGGCGAACTCGGAGAAAAGCCGGCCTATATCACCCTGCAGGAACGCAATAGGTACAAATACCGCGACCAGCACCAGGGTGGTAGATACCACCGCAAAAGCCACCTGCCGCGAGCCCCTGTAAGCGGCTACCAGAGGTGTCTCGCCCTCTTCATCGATGCGGCGTCGAACGTTCTCCAATACGATGATGGCGTCGTCGACCACCAGCCCGATAGCCAGCACCAAAGCCAGCAACGTCAGCAGGTTGACCGTAAAGCCAAACAGAAGTAGCGCGATGAATGTAGCTGTCATCGACACCGGCACCGTTACGGCGGGTATCAGAATGGCCCTCGGGCTGCCGAGAAACAGAAAGATAGACAAAACCACCAACACCAATGCAATGCCAAGGGTTGTGTAGACCTCTTTCACAGCGCCTTCAATGAAGACAGAACTGTCAAAACTGGCCAGGATCTGCATGCCTTCAGGCAAAGTGCCATTGAGCTCTTCGACCAGAGCCGTCGACACACGTGACACCTCAAGGGTGTTAGCGGTGGACTGACGCTCCAGACCGATGCCGACCATCGGCACGGTATTACCTCTAAACAGGTTGCGATCTTCTTCGGTACCGCGCTCAACCCGCGCCACGTCTCCCAGGCGCACCAGATAGTTATCTGGCCCACGGGCAATCACCAGCCTGCCAAAATCCTCGGCCGTCTCGAATGATCGCGCGACCCTGGCGGTGAACTGCCTGCTGCGCGACTCGATTGACCCTGCGGGCAACTCGACGTTCTCGGCACGTAATGCCGCCTCAACATCAGAGGCAGTCAGGTCCCTGGCTGCCAGAGCCTGTCGATCCAGCCATACACGCATTGCATAGCGTTGGGAGCCGCCCACACGCACACGGGCAACGCCTTCCAGCGTCGAGAACCGGTCCACCAGATAGCGCTCTGCGTAATCGGTCAGCTCCGGTAGGGTCAAGCGTTCGCTGGTGAGGTTCCACCAGATGATGACTTCCTGATTGGCGTCCAGCTTCTGAACTTCGGGTGGGTCTGCCTCGGCGGGCAAATCATCCAGAATGCCCGATACCCGGTCACGTATATCGTTCGCTGCTTCGTTAACATCCTTGTTGATGGCAAAGCGGATAGTGATCTGTGAACGCCCGTCCTGGCTCTGGGATTCGATATATTCGACGCCCTCCACGCCAGCGATGCGCTCTTCCACGATCTGGGTGATCTGGGAATCCACTACGCTGGCTGCGGCGCCCCGGTAGTTGGTTTCTACGGTGACTACCGGCGGATCGATATCGGGATACTCACGCAGTGGCAGCATGCTGAATGCCACGAGGCCAAAAATCACCAGCAATAGCGCGAGAACGCTGGCGAATACCGGCCTTTTGACCGAGGTATCTGAAAGAATCATTGCAGGACTCCGGGAAGGATCAGGGGGCGGCCGAAATCACGGCCCGGGGAGATTCGCCAGGATCGAGCTCGGCTTTTATGCTGATAGCTTGTCCAGGCTGCAGCCGAAAATTACCGTGCGTGACCACCCTCTCTCCAGAATCGAGACCCTCTGTAATTTCCACCAGACCCGGTTGCCGAAGCCCTGTCTGTACTTGCTGGCGACGCGCCACGAAACCATCATCCTGAGTTTCGACAACCATCACGAATTGATCACGGCCCAGGGGCAACAAAGCTTCCTCGGGAATGATGACCGCATTGCGCGGCTCGCTGCGCAGGTCAACGGTCATCAGCATGCCCGGCTTGAGCCGACCATCTGGATTGTCGATCAAGGCCCTAACACGAATAGACCGGGTGACCGGATCAACCTCGTTATCCAGATTCGCTACTTCGCCCTTGAATAATTCATCACCGTAGGCGCGACTGGTTGCGACAAGCTGCTGACCAGGCGCGATCTGGGCCATCAGGGTCTCAGGAACGCTGAAGTCGAGCTTCATGACAGAGTCATCATGCAATGTTGCTACCGCCATGCCAGGTGCCACTAGCGTCCCCACACTGACCTGCCGCAAACCGACCACACTGTCAAAGGGTGCACGAATCAACCTGTCCGCCAGACGTGCCTGAACCGCTTGCAGCTGGGCCCGGGCTATATCCACGGTGCGCCTGCGATCATCCAGCTCCTGTCGGGACAGCACGCGGCTTTCAACCAACTGTCTGGCCCGTGCCAGTTGACGCTCTGCGTCAGCAAGGCTGACCTCGGCCTCCTGCAACTGGGCGAGCTGTTCGCGGTTGGTCAGCTCGACCAGTACGTCGTCTTCCTTGACCCGCTGGCCATCTTCAAAACGAATCCGTGAGATGGTGGCGGTAATATTGGCGCTCACCACAGCCGTCTCATTCGCGTACAGCGTACCCAGTGCTTCAATGGGATTAGCGATCTGCCGGGTTTCTGCCGCGACAGCAATCACCGGTAACGGCGGCTGCTGGGCAAATCCGACCAGAGACCAGACGCTGGTCAGAAGAACCAGCACCGCCTGTCTGAGAATCAACATCCTGTATTTCCTGTCTTGAAATGGTTGCCTGAAGTTACTCGTTTACGCCCGAGCTATTTGCTCATGCTCTCAGCGAGAAAACGATGCATCGCCCCGAAAGCGCGCTCGGCGACAACCGGATTGTACTCGGCCTGACCAGGCATCTTGGCCGTGGGATCTGTAAAGGAGTGCACAGCACCCCCGTAGCTATTCAATTGCCAGTCTACTCCCGCGGTGCGCATTTCTTCCTTGAACGCCTGTACCTGTTCCTCCGGCACATAGGGATCATCGGCGCCATGCAGCACCAGTACCGGAGTGCGAATAGCCTTGGCATCATCAGGATCCGGGGTATCCAGGTTACCGTGAAACGACACCACGCCCTGCACTGGTGTGCCGGAGCGCGCCAATTCCAATACCGTCCCGCCGCCAAAGCAGAAACCAATTGCACCGATATTGCTCACATCCAGAGGAATACCGCCAGCCTGCGCCTTGAATACTTCAAGAGCTGCATTGACACGGTCACGCATCATGGCCCGATCACCCCGCACCGTGGTGGCAGCCTTGCTCGCCTCGTCGGCGTTCTGCGGTCGGATGTCCTTGCCGTACATGTCAGCAACGAAGACTACGTACTCACTGCCCCCGACATTCTGGGCCTTCTGCACCGCTCCTTCAGTCACGCCCATCCAGTTCGGTACCATCAGAAGGCCTGGACGTATGTCTGTGACCGAGTCGTCGTACACCAGCACACCCTCGTAGGCCTGCCCAGCAACTTCATAGGCAACTGGCGTTGAGACCATATCGGCATTGGCCTGACTTGCCATACCTGCGGCAGAGGCGATCATCAGCGTCGTTAGCGTCTTTTTCATCTTTCAGTTCCTTGGACGTGCATTTGAATGGACAGAGGATAGCCCTTGGGAGGGGGCTGGTGGGGGTTTTCACATAATGTCGAAAACTATTTATCTGTCTTTCAGACAGTAAAAAACCCCGCCTGAGAATGTCAGACGGGGTTTTTATGACTGCCAAATACTATTTGCTGAGTTCAACCAGCAGTGCATTCAATCGGCGTACGTAGGCGCCAGGATCCTGCAAGCTCTCACCGGCAGCCAGGGCCGCCTGATCAAACAGGATATGACTGAGGTCACCGAAGCGCGCCTCATCCTGTTCCTGGTCCAGCTTCTCCAGTAATGGGTGTGCTGGATTGATCTCCATGATCGGCTTGCTTTCCGGCGCTTTCTGGCCCGTCGCCTCGAGAATCTTGCGCATCTGCAGACCCATGCCGTCTTCAGTCACTACAAGCACCGCAGGGGAATCGGTCAGGCGATGGGAGACTTTCACATCATCGACGCTATCCTTGAGTACATCCTTGATACGCTGGACCAGGTCGGCCTTGGCCTTTGCAGCCTCTTCCTGTGCCTGCTTGTCCTCTTCGGCATCCAGTTTGCCCAGATCCAGATCGCCACGGGCGATATCGACAAATTCCTTGCCGCTGTATTCGTTGAGATGGCTCATCAGCCACTCATCAATACGATCGGTCAGCAGCAGTACTTCAATACCCTTCTTGCGGAAAATCTCCAGGTGCGGGCTGTTCTTCACCTGGTTGTAACGCTCACCGGTCAGGTAATAGATCTTGTCCTGACCTTCCTGCATCCGCTCAATGTAGGCGTCCAGACTGACGACTTCGGAGTCATCGCTCTGTTGAGTCGAAGCAAAACGCAGGAGCCCGGCGACTTTCTCGCGGTTGGCATAGTCCTCCGCCGGACCTTCCTTCATCACGCTGCCGAAGTTCTTCCAGAACGTGGCGTACTGCTCGGGTTCCTTCTTCGCAAGCTTCTCAAGCATGTCCAGGACACGTTTGGTCAGGGCAGACTTCATGCTGTCGATCGCCGGATCCTTTTGCAGAATCTCCCGCGATACGTTCAAAGACAGATCGTTTGAATCGACCACGCCCTTGATGAAGCGCAGATAGAGCGGCAGAAACTGCTCGGCCTCATCCATGATGAATACACGTTGTACATACAGCTTCAGACCGCGGGGCGCTTCACGCTGGTACAAATCGAACGGCGCACGGGCAGGCACATACAGAAGACTCGTGTATTCCAGCTTGCCTTCAACCTTGTTATGGCTCCAGCTCAGCGGGTTCTCGAAGTCATGGGCAACATGCTTGTAGAACTCCTGATACTCATCGTCCTTGACCTCGGCGCGTGGGCGGGTCCAAAGGGCGCTCGCACGGTTGACAGTTTCCCACTCCAACTCGGCTGGCTGGCTCTCGTCCTCACCCTGCTTCTGCTTGGGCAACTCAATGGGCAGGGAGATATGGTCTGAGTACTTTTTAACCACATTGCGCAGGCGCCAACCGTCGGCAAACTCGGACTCAGCAGACTTGAGGTGCAGCACGATACGTGTGCCGCGCTCAGCTTTTTCCACTGTTTCAATGGTGAACTCGCCCTCGCCCGCTGATTCCCAACGCACGCCCTGAGCCTTGTCAGCACCTGCCCGACGGGTGAATACCTCAACCTTGTCGGCCACAATAAATGCGCTGTAGAAGCCCACACCGAACTGACCGATCAAGCTCGCGTCTTTCTTCTGGTCACCCGTGAGTTGTTGCATGAAGGCGGCAGTGCCCGACTTGGCAATGGTACCCAGGTTCTCAATCACCTCGTCCCGGGACATGCCGATACCGTTGTCCTCGATCGTCAGGGTGTTGGCTGTTTCATCGGAGCTGATCCGGATAACCGTGTCCGGCTGCTCTTCGAGCAACTCTGGCTTGGCAATGGCTTCAAAGCGCAGCTTATCCGACGCATCGGACGCGTTGGAAATCAGCTCTCGGAGAAAGATCTCCTTGTTCGAATACATCGAATGGATCATCAGATGCAGCAGCTGCTTGACCTCGGTCTGAAATCCGAGTGTTTCCTTCTGGGCTTCCACGGTCATCTCTGGTTGTCTCCCTATAGTTCGGTTAGAAACCTTGATTGCAAGGTTTCAGGCAAAACGCGCGACATTGCGGTCGCGCCGATGAGCCTTTAATGGGGACATTGATGAGGATTTCAAGGCCGGGACAGCTACCGGGAAGATCTGTATCTGACCTGCAAATCAACTACGTCGGTGGGGCGGAAATGATAATCCACCTGGTTGGCGCCATTGTTCTGAGCCAGCACAATCCGGCGGTCATCGCTGATCGCTTTCAATCGTCCCTCGTAGCGACGTCCTGCCTGGTTTGTAAACCGCAGCTGTTGACCAATGAATAGCTCTGGCTCACTCAGCACCGCCAAGATACTTACATTTTGCCACTGGGGACGGCTCTGCGCCCTGTCGACCGCTGGTGCAATCGATGACTCAGGAGGAGGTGACGCTGCGGGAGCTACAGCAGGCTGCGGCATTCCTGCCAGCCAATCGGGTGTTGTCTTAATGCTGGCCTCGCCATAAAGCAGCGTGGCCGGACTGGTAGGCAGATGCAGACGTAGTCGCAATAACATTGTCGTACCAGAGGAAGGTACAAAATCCAGGCTCAGAGTGTAGTCCTTGGCCACCCGGAGTAGTCCGGGCTGGGTCAGCGCGCCGGTATGCCACTGCAGCAACAGTTCAGGCCAGGCGCCAGAGTCTCCGGGCAGGCGATCGATTGTACGCGTTCCGGCCTGCAGGCTCGCGGGATCAAAGCGCACTGTCAGCGCACGCCGAACTCGTTGCGGCGGGCCCTCCTCGATCACAAGGTCATTACCACGCCAGAAAATTCGCTCAGGGTTGAAGGGCTGGCCCATCAGTTCCCCATCAATACCTATACCGCTGTTCGAAGGCGCCGCCCATTCACCTGCCAGCAACTGAACAAAGCGCTCAGGTTGCTCGCGCTGCAACAATGCAGCACCTGCAAGCGCAAGCAACAGACCAGTGACCATGAGCAGTCTGGGAAAACGGGCATATCCGAGGCCACGCAGGACAAGCGTTAGTGGGGCTGCCAATATCGCCAGCAAAAAGCGCCTGATAGGCAGCTTTCTGGCGGCGACCGCCAACCAAAGCCAGCCAAGCACTATCAAAAAGACACCGCTGATGATCAACAAGGCTGGCATGAATATGTGATGCTCCGGACCAAAAAATTCGAGAACCAGCTACCCGGTCAACCCAGTTTGAAGTGCGCCCTAGCAGTCGCTATTGGCTCACTTGAGCGGGTTTGCCAAGCCGTTATGGCCACATTACCCACTCGCCGCCCCTGACGCCAGACCTGACAGGTGGCGTAAGTATCCTTGAAAAGGCCCGCACGCAGATAATCAATTGAAAAATCAATAATCTTCGGGAAATCGGAGCTGTTCATCGCAATCATCAGGTGCAACATGGCAGATTGCTCCATGAACCCTGCAATCACACCACCGTGAAGTGCGGGCAATACCGGATTACCGATATTATCCTTGCTGATTGGCAGATGGAAAATCACTTCCTCACCGAGGTGCTTCAACTCCAGGCCAATCATCCGCGCATAGGGAATGGCCTCGATCAAAGGCGCATAGTCGCCGGAGTCGTGCCCGTTACGCATCAACTGCTCAATGTGGATCGGTTCTTCGATCATACCTTGCTCCCATCGATACTACGGGCAAGCGTGCCGTCTGATGCCGGTTTGCCCATACGCATAAAGGTACCGACCACATGTGCAATAGGTTCGTTGCGGTCATCCTGATAGGCGATCCCCCGTGTAAAGATAACGGTCGGGCTGAGTCGATAACACTCGGCAAAGCCGAAAATATCCTTCCCCGGCTCCGCCGGATGCATGTAATCAATACGCAGATCAAGCGTCGGGCAGATCTCGAAGTCGGGTAAAAAACAGACAGTTGAAATCCCGCAGCAGGTGTCCATCAGGGTGGTGATGGCACCCCCGTGCACTACGCCAGTGACAGGGTTGCCTATGATTGAATCACTATACGGCAGCCTCAGCACGAGACCTTTCTCATCAGCATGATCGACGCTCATGCCCAGCACCTGGCAGTGCCGCAGGACTGACAGGAAGTTCTCGCAACGTTTCTTGATATCACTCATCCGGATTCTCAATCAGAGCAGAGGGAATGGGCGGCATAGTACCCATAACGCAGCGGAGACTCCAGCACGAGGAAAACTCTGAAGGTACTTACAGGCCGCGGAACTATTGCTCCTTAACCAGGACTAATATCAGGAATATTTGTTAACAGTTACAGTGCAACTACTGTGACAACTCGAAAATGACAGGACTGCTTAGTCTTTCCGAGCGAAGACAGGAACACCCGGTTTTATCAAATGTGCTACCCACAAGAGTCGTGACTCAGTATTACGCACTCAAACCAAGGAGAATGTAATGAAGAAAATTGGCCTAACAGCAGTGTTACTGGCGAGTCTGGGTTTGCTGGCAGCATGCGAGCAGGAACCTGAAGACAAGATGGAATCGGCTATGGAATCAATGAGCGATGCCGCTGAGGAAACGGGTGAAGCCATCGAGCTGAAAGCACGCGAAGCCACAGGTAACGAGCGCACCATGGGCGAGAAAATGGAAGACGGCATGGAAGATGCTGGCGAAGAAATGGGCGAAGCCTACGATGACGCAGTGAACTGATCTTACTGACGTTGTAAGCGGCGCGCCCACTCGGGGGCGCTGCTTGTCTAACGATCTTCCCGCTCAATGCTCCTCTGAAAGCCGACCCCTCTGAAAGCCGACCTGTTGGGTACCTAACGCCCTCTTGATCTAATCCACCTTATCCTGTTGCAGAAGACCACCCGTTGGGCTGTACATCATCGCCGAGAGTATGCGTGAGTGGAATTCACGCTTGTAGAGTACCCAGACAACCCCCGCACTGGTAATCATGAAAAAGAGTGGATTAATGAACCAGGTAAGTCCGGCCAAGGCAAAATAGTAGGCCCGCAGACCAAGGTTGAACTCGTTTCCTGCCATCGAAAGAACTGTGGCCGCCCTCGCCGCGTAAGCCTTGCGCTCTATCTCGGAAACCTGTTTCTCACCGACCAGGGGCGCAGAACCGAGCAGGACCGAGGCGAAGTTGTACTGGCGCATCCCCCAGGAAAAGGTGAAAAAGGCATAAACGAAGATCCCCAGCATAACCAGCAGTTTCATTTCCGACATTTGCCGGCTGACGTTGGCGACAAAGGGTATGTCATGCAGCAGATTCTGGGCCCTATCAGTAGCACCCATTACGGTAATAATGCCAGCAAGGATCAACAGCGTGCTGGAGGCAAAAAAAGCAGTGTTGCGTTCGAGATTACCGATCACGCTGGCATCGGCAATGCGTTGCTCGCGCATTAACAAACGCGACATCCAGTCTTGTCTGTATAAATGCAGCACACTGGCAAGACATGCGGTATCTCTAGCTCTGTGGCGGGCGTAGTGGGTGTACCCCACCCAGCACAGCAAAAACCAGACAAAAGCGAGCAGGTTGAGCCATGTAGAGCCGGCATCAGGCAGGGAAAGTTGCGACAGCATTCGGGCACCTTGTAGAACCAGTAATAGAGGACGGTGCAGCAAGCCGCAGACCGCGTACATCAGTATAGCCAGCATCCGGGTTTCCAGCATCAGACATAAAAAAACCCTGCCGAAGCAGGGTTTTTCTGAAAGCCAGCGAAGTGTTACTTCAGCGGCCAACCGGTCAGCTCGGCCAGAGCCGAACCGATGTCTGCCAGGGAACGCACAGTTTTAACACCAGCGTCTTCCAGAGCAGCAAACTTCTCGTCAGCAGTGCCCTTACCACCGGAAATGATCGCACCAGCGTGGCCCATACGCTTGCCAGCAGGCGCTGTAACACCAGCAATATAGGAAACGACTGGCTTGGTCACATTGGCCTTGATGTAAGCGGCCGCTTCTTCCTCGGCGCTACCACCAATTTCACCGATCATGACGATCGCTTCGGTCTTCGGATCATCCTGGAACATCTGCAGGATATCGATGAAGTTCGAACCCGGGATCGGGTCACCACCAATACCTACACAGGTAGACTGGCCGAAACCGGAATCAGTAGTTTGCTTGACCGCTTCATAGGTCAGGGTGCCGGAGCGGGAAACGATACCTACCTTGCCGGGCTGGTGAATGTGACCGGGCATGATACCGATCTTGCATTCGCCAGGAGTGATAACACCCGGGCAGTTGGGGCCGATCAGGCGCACGCCCAGCTGGTCACAGACGACTTTGCAATCGAGCATGTCCAGGGTCGGGATGCCTTCGGTGATACATACGATCAGCTTGATGCCGCCGTTGGCAGCTTCCAGGATCGAGTCCTTGCAGAAAGGAGCCGGTACGTAGATAACGCTGGCGGTGGCGCCAGTCTGCTCGACAGCTTCGCGGACGGTGTTGAACACGGGCAGGCCCAGGTGTGTAGTACCACCCTTGCCAGGTGTCACGCCGCCAACCATCTTGGTGCCGTACTCAATGGCTTGCTCAGAGTGGAAAGTACCCTGTGCGCCAGTAAAGCCCTGGCAGATGACCTTGGTGTCTTTGTTGATCAGGATGC
>NZ_CAXBOV010000029.1:0-47819 GCF_963977355.1 uncultured Halopseudomonas sp.
GCGGACGGTAGTGAACCTCCCAGGGTGCAACGGTGAATTGGTTTCGGTAGCCCTGTGTGAAGCCGTCACTTTCTTTCACGTCGCTAGTGACTGACTCTTCCAGTACCTGGGGCTGTTTGCCTTCGTGCTGAATGCTGACTACCAACCACAAGTCGTTCCATTCAATTCGCGGATGCTCTGACAGGGTCAGAAAGTGGCCGCTAATCAGATTGGGTACGTCGCTCTTGCCCTCGGCTAGCCGGTAGTCGCTGCGGTGGCGTTCCAGGCTGCGCTTGGCCAGTTGCTTGCCCCGGGTGCGCTCAGTAAAGCGGCCAGGGTAGTCGTAGTCTTCCAGGTCGGGCAGCGGTATGGGTTGCTCGTGACCTTCCGCGGGTTGCTCGGTTTTGTGCGCAGCTTCCATCAACAGATGCGGCTTCTCGAAATCGTAGTCCCGGCGCGTGACACGACTGGGACGAGTTTCGATGCGCATGGCGAAGCGCTTGATCACTGGCTCATCTGCTACCAGACCGCTGTCCTGGACGTAAGCCGTGGGTCTGTCGAGCTTCGGGAAACCGGTCTGGTCGTCGCCCAACACCAGTAGATGATTATCAGTGCGATGTTCGAAGTGGTAGTGAATGCCTTCTTCTTCACACAGGCGCTGGATGAAGTGCAGATCCGTTTCATTGTATTGGGTGCAATAGATCCGCTGCGGATACTCGCTGTTGAGTTGAAAGCGGAACGCGTCAGCCTGAATTCCGTGGTCATTCAGAATCCGGATGATGATTTCGGGTACGGTCAGGTGCTGAAAGATGCGCTGGTTGGTGCGGTGGCCCAGATAAAACAGGTGCGGCACCAGGTCGATGTGGTAACGCGTCAGCCGCTTGCCCGCATCACCCTGGGCGACGCGGTGAATCAATCCATGAATTCCCTTGCCCTGACCAGCGAAAGTGAAGAAGGCAGGTTGCTGCAATAGGGCTTCGATATCCAGATCAGGACATTCGCTGACCAGTTCCAGCTGGAAGCGATAGGGCCGACTGATGGCTTCGGAGCCGGTGAAGGACAGCACCTTGAAGTCATGGGCAATGCCGGGTATGTCCATGCCGGGAATATCCAGCATAAAGACAGCCGTATTGGCGGGGGCGAACATCCGATGTTCCTTGTACTTGGTATGTAGAGCGGGCGCATTATTACAGATTGGATATGGGGAAAATGTGAGGTGGTCGGCAAAACCCAAAAGGAGTTTGGGTTAATGACCGATCGAGTTGGAATGTCTGATTTAGAGCACCAGGGAGTGCGCAACAAGTTGCGCAAATGATTGCATTGAGCGGGAAACAAGGGCGCTGAAATGCCAGTGTATAGATCAGGCGTTGATCAAGAATTACGTAAAATCATGCGGAGCAAAGACAGTCCCTATGATTGCGAAAGTCGAGGGCCTGTTTCCCAGCCCACGACCCGGTTCCGGCCCTGCGTCTTTGCCTGATACAAAGCCTGATCGGCACGATCTATCAGGTCAAAGAGGCTTTCATCCTGATCCTGCTCAAGCTCAGCCACTCCGATAGATACGGTAACTTGAACGCCAACTTTCTCTATGGAAATGGTCTTTTCCTGCCAGGAACTGCGTAGCCGTTCAGCGATGGTCTGCGCTTCAGCCAAGCTTGTGTCCGGTAACAAAATCAGGAACTCTTCTCCACCGAACCGACAGGTCAGGTCTGCCAGTCTGGAGTGGTCATCGAGGTGCCCTGCAAAAGCCAGCAGCACTTGGTCTCCGGCTTTATGACCGTGGTCATCGTTGATCGCCTTGAATCGGTCGAGATCCATCAGCATAAGTGAAACGGGCTGACTGGTCAGGCGCGAGAGCCCCATCGCTTTCAAGGCTGTTTCTTCAAAAGCTCGCCTGTTGAAGAGATTGGTCAGAGGATCCCGGCTGGCCAGGTGCCTCAATTCATCCTGCAGGCTCACGGTGGTCAGAACTACGCACATCAAGGAGAAGCCATAAATAAAGGCGACGCCTTCAAGATAGTTGATCGCCTCTACGCTGACAGCCATCTGGAAGTCCGTAGCATTGATATAAGCCTCCTCCGTGAGATAAAGGAAAAAACGGCGGGCATAAATAAGAGAATGCATACCCCATATCAGCGCCCAGACCGCAACCACAGCACGGCGAAGGGAACCAATCAGCCATAGTTCCAGAATATTTATCACACAGACGATAACGACGATTGCGCTGTGGAACATGATACTGAAGCGCAGTGAATCCTGAAGCAGAACAAAAACACTCATCTGTACCGCCAGGAGCCCGAGCATAATCGGGATAAATCCCTTTTGCTCCGGTTTGCGATAACAGAGGGTGCCCCAGAGGATCACAAAATAGGCCTGGGTAATGACAACTGCGCTGATCCAGAGAGGTACAGGTGGGCTGGCGACCTGACATACGAGGCCAAAAATAAAAACAGCGAGGCCGGCGGTCCAGTAACGGATGGCGCGAACCTGGCGATTGAGTATACTTGCGGCCAGTAATCCCATGACCGATACGATGGTAGTCACTGCCAGAACTACCATAAGCGTGTTGATATCAAGCATATGACTACTTCCTGAAAGCTATGCTTTTAATATTCTTATAGCAGACAGGGTAATGTGAACCAGGTGGATTGACCAGCATCGATGCGCCATGCCTGAAATGAGAGGCATGGCGCTGTCGTATCAAGCTGGAAGTCTTATCCTGAACCAGAGTGCATACAACGCAGGCAGGAACATCAAGGTAATCAGAGTACCCACCAGAGTTCCACCAATCAGCACGTAGGCCAGCGGTCCCCAGAAAGCATCGAAGGTCAGCGGCACGAAAGCGAATACTGCCGCCAGCGCTGTCAGAAGTACGGGGCGTGTGCGCTGTACCGTAGCCTCTACCACTGAGCTGAACTGGTCCATGCCCGCAACCAGGTTATCGTCTATCTGCTTGGTCAGAATCAGGGTGTTGCGCATCAGAATACCCGCCAGCCCGATCAACCCCAGCAAAGCGACAAAGCCAAAGGGTTGGTTACCTATCAACAGAGCAAGTGTGGCCCCGATAACGCCCAGTGGCGCGGTTGCCAGCACCATGAAGGTGCCGGAGAAGCTGCGCATCTGTAGCATGATGACGATCATCATCAATCCCAGCATGATCGGCTGTACCTTGCGGATCGAGTCCTGACCCTTGGCTGACTGCTCAACAGCGCCACTTATTTCCATGTGGTAATCCGGCGGCAAGTCGCCGCGCAAGGTTTCGAGCTGGCCCCATAGATCCATGGTCACATCAGGTGGCTGAGCGTCATGAACATCGGCCTGCACCATGATGTAGGGCTCGCGGTTGTAGTACTTGAGCACCGGCTCTTCACTGACAAATTCGATCAGGCCTGCCTGCTGCAAGGTAATGGTGCGGCCATCGGCGGTACGCAGCGGTAAGTCGGCAAAATTGTCCAGACCTTCCGGCGCACCCCTTACCACCAATTGTACGCTGCGCGTGTTCTCGCGCAGAACGGTAACCGGCTGACCACCCCACTGCACCTGCAGTTGCTGAGCCAGTTCCAGCGGCGTCAACCCGATCGCCAGCAAGCGTTCGTTGTCCAGACGTAGTCGGGCTGCCGCAACTCGGTCGCCCCAGTCCAGATTCGCATTGATAATTTTGGGGTGGGCGGCCATCAGCTCGCGCACATCATTAGCCGTTGCACGTAACACATCTGGATCAGGGCCCATGATCCGGAAACTGACCGGCCAGGCAACCGGCGGACCAAATACCAGTTGATGCACGCGCACCCGCGCCTCGGGGAACTCTCCCGCGGCGACTCGCGCCTGCATGTCTTCGATTATGCGGTTGCGACCCTCATCGTCTTCGGCAATGGCAATTACCTTGGCAAAGGCCGGGCTGGGTAATTCCGGATTAAGCGAAATAAAGAAGCGTGGTGCCCCCGCCCCCACATAAGCTGCAAGCGAACGCACATCATCGTGGCCGGCGAGTATGCCCTCAAGACGCTGGACGACCTCGTCGGTGGCGGTAATGCTGGTGCCCTCGGGCATGAAGACTTCGATCAGCACTTCAGGGCGATCGGAAGACGGGAAAAACTGTTTTTGTACCAAGGTACTCATCCCCACCAGGGAGAGTACGAAGAGGGCTACCGTGCTGGCCACAATAGTCTTGCGATAGCGCACACAACTCGCTATCAGATTACGAAAGCGCTGATAGCCTCGGGTCTGGTAATGCGCGGTGTGACTCTGTGTTGGTTTGCTGCTTGGCTTGAGCAACATGACGCCCAGAAAGGGCGTGAATACTACCGCTACCAGCCAGGAGGCAAGCAAGGCGAAGGCCAGTACCCAGAAGATGTTTCCGGTATATTCACCTACGCCCGAGCGGGCGAAGCCAATCGGAACAAAACCGATTGCAGTGACCAGTGTGCCCGACAACATAGGTGCAGCCGTGGCTGTCCATGCATGGGCTGCTGCACGTGTCTTTTCCCAGCCCTCCTCCATCTTCACCAGCATCATTTCGATCGCGATAATGGCGTCATCCACCAACAACCCCAGCGCGATGATCAGCGCACCCAGGGTAATTCGATCCAGGTTCATACCGCGAATCAGCATTAACAGGAAGGTAAGCCCCAGGGTAAGCGGGACGGCGATGCCGACTACCAGTCCAGGCCGCAGTCCGAGGCTGAGGAAGCTGACCACCATGACTACCAGTACGGCTATCAGGAACTTGATCTGGAAAAGCTCCACCGCTCGACTGATAGCATCACTCTGGTTGGTCACCTGACGCAGTTCCATGCCCAGGGGCATCTGGGCTGAAAGGTCTGTGAATTTTGTTGCCAACCGGTTCCCAATCTCCAGGCCGTCTTCGCCCTTGTTAAGCACAACACCGAGCATCAGCGCATCTTCGCCAAAAACCCGCACCAGATAGCTGGGTGGGTCTTCATAGCCACGGGTGACGGTGGCTACATCGCCCAGTCGAATCAAACGGTCACCCAGTCTTAGTGGAACATCCTCTATGGCACTCAGATCGGCCAGGTCAGCATCGATCCGCCAGTAAAGACGGGTACCTTCGGTCTCGATCAGGCCAGCGGGCATGAGTCGGTTGTAAGCGTCCAGTGCCTGACCTATCTGCTGCGCATTGATACCCAGTTGCGCCATGCGGTAGGCATCAAGGTCGACATAAACCCGTTGCTGTTGCTCACCGATCAAGCGTACTTTCTGTACACCCTCGATCCGATTGAATATATCGCGAAGCCGTTCGGCCTCCTGCACCAGTTGCCGCTGCGGTAGTCCCGGGGCAGTCAAGGCATAAAGTGAAAAATACACATCGGAAAAATCATCGTTGACGAACGGGCCCTGGACACCGGGGGGCAGCACGCGCGCCTCATCCTGCATGCGCTTGCGTACCTGATAAAAAACTTCAGGCAGCTCCTCTGATGGAGTGAAGTCCTGAAAAGTAACCAGCATGTCGACCCGTCCGGGCCGGGCTGTGGTCTGGATTTTTTCGAACCACTCGACTTCCTGTATACGCTTTTCCAGGGGGTCAGCTACCTGGTCGCGTATCTGCTCAGCGGTTGCGCCAGGCCAGGTGGCAGATACAACCATGGCGCGAACAGAAAACGCTGGGTCTTCAGCCCGTCCCAGGGCAAGGAATGCATAAACCCCGGCGATGGCAATAAGCAGCAGAAAGAACAGCGTTACTGAACGTTCACGCACAGCGATCGCGGAAAGATTGAAACGCAGTGGATCCGGACTCATGGCAGAGCCTCGACCTTCTGGTTTGGCTCCAACAAGTGGGCACCCAAAGCAATAATCCGGGTTCCAGCCGGCAAATCACTGTGAATATATGCGTGCTCTGTATCCATGCGCACCAGCTCAATCGCCCGCCATAACACTGTTTCGTTTTCCAGAACCCAGACGCCCATTCCTGCACCGTGGTCAATCAGAGCACCAACAGGAACGCGTTGCAGAGCTGAGGTCTCACCGTTGGGAGTGGTTGGCAGTATCAGCGTGGCGCTGCTGCCCAACGGCCATTTGGCGGGTGTGTCCTCAATGCTGTAGCGGGTACGCCAGCTGCGCGATTGTGGATCGGCCGAGCCAGCAACCTCGCGAAGCTTTGTCTCAGCTTCCAGGTTGCTGCCATACAACTGCACCCGAGCCTGTTGCGGCAGTTCCGCACGGCGGCGCTCGGGTACGAATACCTCAATATCCCGGGGGCCGTCATAAGCCAGTGTTGCCACCGCCATCCCGGACGTCACCACCTGCCCTACCTCACCGCTGACTTCCAGTAATACGCCGTCAGCAGGTGCTTTCAACTCGCCGTACTCGTTTGCGCTGCTGGCCTGAGCCAAGGCAGCCTCAGCGGCTTTGGCGCTCTGGCGTGCGGCACGAGCCTGAGCCCGGGCATCTTCAAATGACTGAGCGGGCACCAGGCCCTGCTGATTCAACGATGCAAGACGGTCACGATTGGCTTCGGCGTTTTCCGCCTGTGCGCGGGCCGCGGCCACGTTGGCCTGAGCTGCAGCCAACTGCTGACGGATGTCGCGGGGGTCAAGACGCATCAGCACATCGCCCGCCTTCACCTGTTCACCAGCCTGGGCCAGGCGCTCGCTTATCTGTCCGGAAACCTGAAAGGCCAGTGTGGCATCTCGTCGCGACTGAACTGTACCGCTAAGCGTCCAATGTTGCTCCTCTGCGCTTTGAATCTCGGCCGTGCGAACCTTTACTACTGATGCTGCTGTCTCGCTTTCCTGCTCAGCCCCGCAACCTGTGAGCAGTATTATTGTCAGAAATGAAAGCAGAAGCGCACGCATAGCCTTGTGACCTTAGAAGTCAATTTATGTAAGCGTATAATTACAGAACGCCATCGTTCCGTAAATGCTTGTATTGCGTTAATCTTGTGACGAGTGTCGCAGACGATTACGACAGAATGTATAGCGCTATCATCGACGAGCCCCACGGAGAGAAAAAAGTAAATGCGTGATAAAGATCTGCAGTCCGCCAGTCCCGGACGGCCGGTGGACGCTGAAAAGCTGAATCGCATTCTTGATGCGGTGCTCGACTGTTTTGCTGACGGCGACATGCACTTCACCATTGAGGGTATAGCCAGGCGGGCCGGCGTATCGAAGGGCACCATTTATCGACGTTTCGACAACGCAGAAGCGTTGTTGAGCGCAGTACTCGAACGTCAGCATCAGGAAATGGCAGGGCTGGGGCCAGCACCCGTCAACACCATTGATGATCTACGTGAGCAACTTATTGCATTGGGTATCCAGTTACTGGCTTTTATTACCAGCGACCAGGGCGTACGCATTATGCGCACAATCATTACCCATGGCGCTCGCCACCGGGAGCATGGCGAGCTCATCTATCGGGATGGCCCGCGTGCTTTTGTCGCGCGCGCTGCAATGTGTCTGCAAAGCGCGGCAGAGCGCGGGCAAATCCGTGTTGATGATCCCATGCACACCGCCGAGCAACTGTGCGGCATGTGGAAAGGTAGTCTGGTACACGGCCTGCTGATGAACGGCTGTCCCACCCCTGATGCAGATGAGTTGCGCTTTCGAGTCGAGTCGGCCGTGAATTTGCTGCTGACCGCCCTCAAGGCAGATATGCAACAGGGTTGAGTTTCAGTCGTCAGCTGGCTGCTCGACCCAGATCAACTCATCGGTATTGAAACCCAGCTCACTGGTACGCTGGACGAATCGTTGCTTGATCTCATCACTTACCTGCGGTGTGCGCGCGAGCAACCATAAATAGCCCGTGTCTGGACCGGACACCCATGAGTAGCTGTAGTCCTCCTTGTCCAGCTCGAAGATTCCGTAAGCGCCATAGAAAGGCCCAAAAAAGGATACCTTGAGGTAACCCGTGTTCTCATCCTCGACAAAATAGGCCTTGCCCTCCGCCTCCTGCCACTCGCCCTCTTCCGCCGAGTAACCACGATTGAGAACGCGAATGCCACCATCGTCGCGCATGCTGTACTCAGCTGTTACCTGGCTCAGGCCTTCCTCGAACGAATGATCGAGTCTCGCAATTTCGTACCAGGTACCCAGATAGCGCTCAGGTTCGAAGCCGGTGACCGGCTCGACACGTTCTGGCAACTTGACGCAGCCAACCAGTAATACGGTAAAAAAAAGAGTCAGAGACTGTCGCAAATTCATCATTCACCTATGCTGTCGTTAGTTTTGTACCTGCAAAAGACCTGGCCGATGCGGGCTGGCCTGTAAGGAGTGTAGCAATGTTGAATGGTTTTCTAGCTCGATGTATTTGTAGTGTCGGCGTATTGATCGCCCTGAATGCTGCAACCGCGCAGGCGGCAACAGATATACAGACTTATGACGCCCAACTGTCTGGATTCGAATACGCCTATCCGGTTGACCGCTTCTTATTCAGCTCGCAGCAGCAGGACCTGGAAATGGCCTATCTGGACGTGCAACCTGTTGCAGAAATGGCCAACGGCAGGACCCTGGTACTGATGCATGGCAAGAACTTCTGCGCAGGCACCTGGGAAGCCACTATTGCCGAGCTGCTAGGTGCCGGTTACCGGGTGATTGCCCCTGATCAGATAGGGTTCTGCAAGTCATCGAAACCTGAGCTCTACCAGTTCAGTTTTCACCAATTGGCCAGCAACACGCATGCACTGCTTGACCACCTCGATATCCAAAGCGTAACCGTCATGGGCCATTCCATGGGAGGCATGCTGGCAACCCGTTATGCGCTGATGTATCCACAGCAGACAGAACAGTTGGTCATGGTCAATCCGATTGGGCTTGAAGACTGGAAAGCCCTTGGCGTGCCCTATCAGACAGTCGATGAGAACTATCAGGGTGAGCTGCGCAAGAACGCCGAAGGTATCAAGGCCTACCAGAAGTCTACCTACTACGTGAATACATGGGAGCCTGCATATGACCGGTGGGTGCACATGCTGGCCGGCATGTACGCCGGTGAGGACGCTGAGCTGGTCGCCTGGAATCAGGCGCTGACATCAGACATGGTGTTTACCCAACCGGTAGTCCACGAATTCGGGCAGCTACAGGTGCCTGCCCTGCTACTCATTGGCGAGCAGGACAACACAGCCATTGGCAAGGGTCGGGCGTCAAAGGTTGTGCAAAAAACGCTGGGCCGTTATGACCTGCTCGGCGAGCAGGCTGCCCAGGCAATCCCGAATGCCACGCTGGTAGAGTTTCCGGATCTGGGGCACTCGCCACAGATCCAGGAGCCGGAGCGTTTTCATGAGGCATTGCTCAAGGGGCTTGAGGCCCTGTAGCAAACCGGCTCGAATAGTACCTGTGAGCTGGCCTGTCCCTGTCAGATCAGCTCAGGAGCGACGACCATGCATTATTCAACACCCAGCGGTTCGGAACAGGCTCAGTAACCTGCTGTGTCAATGGTTAACGTGCATCACCGAGCGCTTTCTGCGTGAATGGCGGTCTACGCTAATCAACGAAAGCAATAGTTAACATTAAAGGAGCACAAGCAATGCTGATTGATCTGACAGGCAAAACCGCCATCGTAACCGGCTCAACCGCAGGCATAGGCCTGGCAATCGCCCATGGGCTGGCCCGAGCCGGTGCCAGCGTCGTGGTCAATGGTCGCACCGAGGGCCGCGTACATACTGCAGTAGAAGAGATACGCGCAGCCTGCCCCGATGCCAATGTCCGCGGCGTGGCGGCAGATCTGGCCACTGCATCCGGCACTGAGAAACTGCTCAATGCTGAGCCCCATGCAGATATTCTGGTGAACAACCTGGGCATCTTCGAGGCGGTGGATTTTTTCGATATCCCGGATGATGATTGGCAGCGATTTTTCAACGTGAATGTACTCTCCGGCGTCCGAGTCTCGAGAGCCTACGCACCAGGCATGGTCGACAACGGATGGGGCCGGATTGTTTTCCTGTCCTCGGAATCCGGTATCAACATTCCGACTGAAATGATCCATTACGGCTTTACCAAATCGGCCAACCTCTCGGTCTCACGTGGCCTGGCCAAGCGACTGGCAGGCACCGGCGTAACCGTTAATGCAGTATTGCCGGGGCCGACTCTGTCGGAAGGCGTCATGGCGATGATCGAGCCGTCTGCCAAAAAACAGGGCATTAGCATCGAAGAAGCCGCAAGCCAGTTCGTCAAGGCCAAGCGCCCCTCCTCCATCATCCAGCGAGCGGCCACTACTGAGGAAGTAGCCAATATGGTGGTCTATGTCTGCTCGCAGCAGGCATCAGCTACCACAGGCGCCGCCATGCGCGTTGAAGGCGGGATAGTCGACACCCTGACCTGATTGATTCAGAGCCAGCCCTTGCGTCGGAACAGCATTAGCAATCCCGCGGAAACCCCGATCATCACCACCCAAACTGCCGGATACGCCCATCGCCATGTGAGTTCCGGCATGTAATCGAAGTTCATGCCGTAGACCCCAGCGATAAAGGTCAACGGCATGAACAGGGTGGCGATGATGGTAAGCACCTTCATCACCTCGTTCATCCGGTTATTGATGCTCGACATGTACAGATCAAGCATGCTGACCAGCAGTTCTCGAATAGTGTCGGTGGTATCGAGCACGTGCACGCTGTGATCATATACGTCGCGCATGAATAGCCGGGTTTCCTCACTGATCAATGGATGAGCGTCCCGTGATAGCTGGCTGAGCACCTCTCTCAGTGGCCAGACGGCCTTGCGCAGCATCAACATCTCTCGTTTGAAATGATGAATGCGCTGCAAGGTTTGAGGTTGCGGCTCGAGGATCAACTGGTCTTCCAGGGCCTCGATTTCATCACCCAGTTTTTCCAGCAGAACAAAGTAGTGGTCGACCACTGAGTCGAGAATGGCATACGCCAGATAGTCTGCCTGCATGAAGCGAATACGCCGTGCCTCGCGCAGCCGTGCGCGCACACCGTCAAACACGTCATCGGGCAGTTCCTGCAGCGAGAACACGTAATCCTTGCCCAATATCAGGCTTATCTGCTCGGAATAGATCTCGTGTTTGGTTTCATCGAAACGGAGCATGCGCAGGACGATGTAGAGATAGCCGTCGTAGGTTTCTACCTTGGGCCGCTGGTCAGTATTGAGAATGTCTTCAAGTACCAACGGATGAAGATCCAGCAGCTCTCCCATGGCCTTCACCGTTACAGCCTGGTGCACGCCGCTCATATCGAACCATTTAACGCCCGGAAGACCAATAAATTCGCGACATGCTACCGGTGTGACCTTCTCCATGGACTGGAGATTATCCTCGTCATACACAACCACGGAGATAGAGGGCTCGAACTGTGAGTGCTTCCCGATATGTACCAGAGTACCTGGCGCTGCGCCGAGCTTTTTCCCGCGTTTGACTACCAGCCTTCGCGCCATTGGATACGCCTTTGTGTCGGTTGATGTGAGCAGCCTTGCTGGCCTCACGGGGCGGGGATCAGTCCGCGTTCAACGCGGCGTCCGGCTTGAGAGAATACATCTGCTTATCGGCGAGCTGAAAAAGACTTTCCGCGTTCGTGGCATCATCAGGGTACACCGCCATGCCGATACTCATGCCTACCGAAACATCATGCCCGTCTATCAGCACTGGCTTGATCACCTCACTGAGCAATTTGTGCTGTAACGTCTGCATCGCTCCCCGGCTGCCCACCGACTCCAACAGCAGTACGAACTCGTCACCACCGACACGGGCAACAGTGTCGATCTCGCGCAAATGCGTCTTCAGCCGCCGGGCAACCTCGATCAGAACCTGATCGCCAGCCATATGACCAAAACGATCGTTGATCTGTTTGAACCTATCCAGATCAGCGACCATCAACGCAAACTGCTGGCCGGTTCGTTGGGAACGCAACTGTGCCTGCTTGAGGCGATCGCCAAGTAACTTGCGGTTTGCCAGGCCCGTCAACGAATCATGGTTGGCCTGTTCTTCAAGCAATACCTTGTTGCGAGTCAGCTCTTCGTTGGCCTGTTCGAGCTCAACGGTCCGCTCAGCCACGCGACTTTCGAGCTGCCGCTCACTTTCCCGCAAGGCATCGACCATTTTGCGATTGACCGCCAAAGCATCTTGCTGAGCACTGTCCTGGGCTTTCTGCATGCTGTTGATCCTGTCGGCCAGGGCCAGCGATAGCAGAATCATTTCAGCCGCCGAGCCGAACATCAGAGCGTTTGAAGTGAAGCCGTTGGAGGGCAATACGCCCAGATTATGCAGAGCAATGACCACGATGCTCAGCAGCAGAGATACCCATGCCAGAACGAAAAAACGCGCGCCTGGTTGACCGTGGTAGAGACTCACCCCGCCCATGACCAGTGCGCTCAGGGCAAAAAGCAAAGAGGTAATATTGACGATCACCGCGCCGGCGAAGTACGAGAAGAACAGCGTGATCACAAAGCAGGTCGCAAACACTATACCGAGCAACGGCATTACCCATTGCATTCGCAGGGTACGCGGTGTGGGCGCGAGGAATCTCTGAACGAAAATCGCCCCAAATACGCCCGCCAAGGCTACGCTTCCAGTGGGCGAAAAATGCGTGAGCACCGCATTATTCGGCCAAAGGAACTGTCCCGTCAGACCGGCCAGGCTAGCCTGCCCCACGGCAAGAAAAGCGACAAAAGCCACATAGATCAGATAAAGCCGGTCGCGCAGTGAAAAGAAAAGAAAAAGATTGTAGAACATCAACCCGCCGAGCAATCCGTAATAGGCACTCAAAAAGGCGTAGGTGTGTTGGTCATCTGCCCATAGCGCATCGGGTTGCCAGAGATTGACTGGGACCGACAAGGTGCCGGATGAGTCAACTCGGATGTAGAGATTGTAGCGAGTATCAGGATTGAGCCTTAGTTCGAACAGATGTTGCCGATGCTCAAAAGGCTTGCGGGCAAAGGGTATCTGGTCACCTGCATGCTGGCGACTATATAACGCGCCCTGCGCCGCAACATAGACGTCGACGTTATCCAGCGAGGCGTGGGCGACTTCGAGGAACCAGCGTTCGGGTATATCTTCAGCGGTAGTGAAGCTCTGAAATAACCATACCTGATCGCGAGTCAGGCCAAAATTGGTAGACGAGGTAGAATCAGCTTTAACTTCACTGAAGGCACCCTGCAATTGCTTGCTGTGCATCTCCTCCAGCGACATTTCCTCGCCCGCATGCCTGAAGACAGAAAAATGCCGGGAAAGGGAGTAACGAGGCTCATTACCAACAATCAGTTCTGAGTTGGCAATTGCATTTCGAGCAAACAAGGATACAAGGCAAAGCATTCCGATTAAAAAAAACAGTCGGAAATTCTGGATCAATCTGCACCAAGCTACCTCATTCCTCTGCACGCGAACTCCGTTTCATGCTTTCAGTCAGCGGTCCCGATTGACGACGCGAATGATAGCAATTTGCTATTCGCGTCTCCCTAATACTTTAGTCTATAAAACGCTGCCCTCCGAATCCTGACCAGAACGCAATACACCCTTGGTATCGGTTTCCACCGCATCAGGAGCGAACCATTTCAGCTTGTCATGAAGGTTTACCACCTCGCCAACAATAAGCAGCGTTGGTGGGGTAATTTTTGTGTTCTCAACCAGGCCAGGCATGGTGCTCAACGTACCGATCAACACCTTCTGATTAGCGGTGGTGCCCTGCTGCACCAAAGCCATCGGGGTATCTGCGCCCCGGCCATGCTTGATCAGCTGCGCGCATATTTCCGGCAAGCCGACCAGACCCATGTAGAACACCAGCGTCTGACCTGGCGCCACAAGCCCCTGCCAGGCAAGATTACTGGTGCCATCCTTCAGGTGGCCGGTCACAAAGCGTACTGACTGGGCGTAATCACGGTGAGTCAGCGGGATACCGGCATAGGCCGAGCACCCGTTGGCGGCGGTGACGCCTGGCACGACCTGAAAGGGTATGCCGTGGGCAGCGAGCTCTTCGATCTCTTCCCCACCGCGTCCGAAAATGAACGGATCCCCACCTTTGAGCCGCAGAACACGTTTTCCCTCACGGGCCAGGCGCACAAGCAACTGATTGATTTGCTCCTGGGGAACGGCATGTTCGGAGCGTGCCTTACCCACGTAAATACGCTCGGCGTCACGTCGGCAAAGATCAATGATCGCGGTTGGCACCAGACGGTCATGCAGGACCACGTCAGCCTGTTGCATCAAGCGCAAAGCGCGGAAGGTCAGCAAGTCCGGATCGCCCGGGCCAGCGCCAACCAGATAGACTTCACCGCGGTAGCTCTGCCCTGCCTGATCCGCCAGACGGCTGGCGAGCAGATTTTCCGCGGCCTCATCCTGTCCGGCAAAAATACGCTCGGCCACATCTCCCTGGAAGACGTCCTCCCAGAAAACGCGGCGCTGGTTGATCTGCGGAAACGCTGCCTTTACCTGGCTACGAAAACGTTTGGCCAATTGGGCCAGCTTGCCGTAGGTATGGGGAAACAGTGTTTCAATACGGGCCCGCGTCAGGCGCGCCAGTACCGGAGCATGACTGCCGCTGGAAATGGCAATGATCAGTGGCGAGCGATCAACAATGGCTGGAAAAATCACGGTGCATAGATCGGGCGCATCCACCGCGTTGACCGGGAGAAATCGGGCCTGGGCGTCCGCCGATACCTGGGCATTGAGCGGTTCGTCATCCGTCGCAGCAATAACCAGTTGCGTGCCGTCCATGTCAGTCGGCTGATAGCCACGCTCGATACATTCGCCGCCTCCGCCGAGCACCAGCTCCGCGAGCTGTTGTTCGATCTCGGGAGCGACAACACGCAGCACGGCACCCGATTCGGTCAGCAGTCGCGATTTACGCAGCGCAATTTCGCCGCCGCCAACTACAAGTACCAGACGGCCCTGCAGGTTGTGAAAGAGTGGCAGATATTCCATATCAGCCGATCTGTCCAATGCCGGGCATATAGGGCTGGAGCACCTCAGGAATCAGAATGCTGCCATCGGCCTGCTGGTAGTTCTCGATAATCGCAACCAGGGTACGACCCACCGCCAGTCCGGAACCGTTGAGTGTATGCACTAGCTCAGGTTTACCAGTCTCAGGATTCCTCCAGCGCGCTTGCATACGCCGCGCCTGGAAGTCACCGCAACTGGAACAGGAAGAAATTTCCCGGTACTTACCCTGGCTGGGGATCCAGACTTCGAGGTCGTAGGTACGGGTCGCGCCAAAGCCCATGTCGCCAGTACACAGGGCCAGCACGCGGTAAGGCAGATCCAGCAACTTGAGAATATTCTCAGCGTGGCCAGTGAGCTCTTCCAGTGCGGCAGCAGAATCCGCCGGGCGCACTATCTGGACCATCTCGACTTTATCGAACTGGTGCTGGCGAATCATGCCGCGTGTATCGCGGCCGGCAGAACCGGCTTCACTGCGAAAGCAAGGCGTATGGGCAGTCATGCGCAGAGGTAGCTTGTCAGCGTCGATAATGCTCTGACTGACCGTATTGGTCAGTGTGACCTCCGCGGTGGGTATCAGGTACAGGTCTCGCTGGTCATCACCACGGGGAACACGGAACAGATCAGCCTCGAACTTTGGCAGCTGGCCTGTGCCCTGCAGTGCATCCGCCTGAACAAGATAGGGCGTATACAGCTCTTCATAGCCGTGTTCGTTTACGTGCACATCGAGCATGAACTGGGCCAGGGCCCTGTGCAGACGTGCTATTGGCCCACGCATCAACGCAAAACGGGCGCCGGAGAGCTTGGCGGCAGTTTCGAAGTCCAGGTAGCCGTACTGCTCGCCCAGGGAGACGTGGTCGCGTGGATCGAACTCAAACTCGCGGGGCGTGCCCCACTGGCGAATTTCGATGTTGTCATCCTCGTCCTTGCCGACCGGCACAGACTCTTCCGGCAAATTGGGCATGCTGAGCATCAGCGCGTCCAATTCAACCTGAATTTCGTCGAGTTCCTGTTTGGCGTCGTTCAGCTCGGTACCCATGCGCTCGACATCCGCCAGCAGCGGCTGAATATCTTCGCCCCGAGCCTTGGCCTGTCCGATCGACTTGGAACGGCTGTTACGCTCGGCCTGGAGAGTCTCGGTGCGGGTCTGAACGGTCTTGCGGCGCGCTTCCAGACTTTCCAGTTGTGCAACATCAAGAACAAAGCCGCGAGTGGCAAGACGTTCGGCGATCAGTTGGGGTTGGCTACGGACCAGTTTCGGATCAAGCATGAGTCATCATCTTATGGTTGCGGGTGGCAGCCCGGCTGGCTAACGAACCAGCGACAGGCCGGCCCAGGTGGCGATCAAACAAACGCACACGCTGAGCAGAATATATCCGAGAGCCATCAGGCTCTCTCCGCTCTCCATCAACCGCAAGGCGTCGAGGGAGAACGTGGAAAATGTGGTAAAGGCGCCCAGAAAACCGATAAACAGGCCCTGGCGCAATAAAGGCGAAAATTCCGGCCGACTTGTCCACAAGCCGTAGAGTATACCTATGATCAGACAGCCAATCAGGTTCACGGCGAAGGTTGCCAATGGGAATGCCTTGGGCCAGGTCAGCATGATCCACTGTGCGATGCCATAACGGCTCAATGCGCCGAGCGATCCGCCTAGAGCGATTGCAAGCAAACTACCACCCATGGACACTTATCTCCTTTTGGTCCCACTGGCCGCATCCAGGCTACGCAGATGCTCCAGTTTCTGACCGATCTTCAGCTCCAGACCGCGATCAACCGGTTCATAGTAGCGGCGTGGCTCCAGCTCCTCAGGAAAATAATCTTCCCCTGCAGCATAGGCCTGCGGTTCGTTATGAGCGTAGCGGTAACCTTCGCTATAGCCCAGCTCCTTCATCAGTTTGGTTGGCGCGTTGCGCAGATGCAGTGGCGGTTCGTAGGACGGCTGACTGGCAACATCCTTCATCACTGCATTGAACGCCTTGTATACGGCGTTGCTTTTGGGTGCGCACGCAAGGTATACCACGGCCTGAGCCACAGCCAACTCACCCTCAGGGCTGCCCAGTCGCTCCTGCACATCCCAGGCATTCAGCGCCAAGGTCAGCGCCCGAGGATCCGCGTTGCCGATATCTTCGCTAGCCATACGTACCACACGGCGCGCCACAAACAGAGGGTCAGCACCGCCATCGATCATGCGCGCGAACCAGTACAGGGAAGCGTCAGGATCGGAGCCCCGTACTGACTTGTGAAGGGCCGAAATCTGGTCATAAAAAGCCTCACCGCCCTTGTCAAAGCGGCGCCGGTTATCGTTAAGCAGATCCCCGACCAGTTCGGTATCGATGGTGCCTCCGTCCTCTACCAGGTCAGCGGCTATCTCGACGAGATTCAGCAAGCGGCGCGCGTCACCGTCAGCCGCGCCGATCAGTATGCCTCGCGCTTCGTCACCAACTGTCAACGCATGACGGCCAAGCCCTCGTTCCCCATCGCCCAATGCCCGGTCAAGCAGCATCGACAGCGACTGTTCATCCAGGGACTTGAGTACGTACACCCGCGCACGTGACAACAGCGCGTTATTCAGTTCGAATGAAGGGTTTTCAGTTGTCGCACCGATAAACAACAGGGTGCCGTCTTCCACGTAGGGCAAAAAGGCGTCCTGCTGAGACTTGTTGAAACGGTGTACCTCATCGACAAACAGAATGGTCTGCCGGCCGTTCTGAGATGCCTGTTGGCGGGCCATCTCCACTGCCTGGCGGATATCCTTGACCCCCGCCAGCACAGCCGAGATGCTGACAAAATGTGTATCAGCCAGTGTCGCAAGCAAGCGCGCGAGGGTGGTTTTACCCACACCCGGCGGACCCCAGAAAATCATTGAGTGCAATGCGCCCTGCTCCAATGCAACGCGCAGCGGGCGACCCGGTCCGAGCAGATGAGCCTGGCCGGTATATTCATCGAGTGTCGCTGGCCGCATACGCGCTGCCAGCGGCTGGTGCGTTCCCCGATTAGGGAAGAGGCCTGCCTCACTCACTGATGACATCGACTCCCGGTGGAACTTCGAAGGAAAAATCGCTTTGCTGGACGGATTCGTTGACCTTTACGTCATGGAACAGAATGTTGGTGCGCTGGCCTACCGCATCGCTCAACTGCATATCGTTGATCTTACCGTCCAGGAACGACAGGCGCAGGTTGTCGAACAGGGTGTCGTTTACCTTGGGCGTAAGCAGGAATTCAGACACATTGCCGCTTTCAACCACAGTAATGAGGAAGTTCTCCTGCAACTTGCTGACGTCACCAGACAACAATAAAGCCGGAGTATGGGTCAGGCGCTTGTCCATTTTCTGGATGGTTACCTGCTCCAGGTCCGGATCATAGAGCCATATCTGCTCTCCATCGGAGACCAGCAACTGCTCAGCCGGCGGAGCGGTGTGCCACCGAAACATGCCGGGGCGCTTCAGCACGAGGCTGCCACTGGCCTCCTGCAGATTGGCACCGTTGGAACTCAAGGTCATCTGCGAGAAGTCGGCGCTCATGGTATTGGCACGTGACAGCAGAGTATTCAGGCGCTCTGCGGCCACAGCCTCTGCATCTGCATGCGCTGCCATTGGCAAAGCAATCAGACAAAGGGCAGCCAGGCTTGAGCGAAAAAGGGTTTTAATCATGGTCAGGCGTATTCTCCGCTGAGTAATGTAGGGTCGCGTCAATCTCTTACCGGAGGTGGTGCAATCACCTCGCGCGATCCATTGGTGTTCATCGATGTTACCACTCCGGCCATTTCCATGGATTCAATCATGCGTGCGGCGCGGTTATAGCCAATCTTGAGCTTGCGCTGTACCGCAGAAATCGAGGCGCGACGACTTTCTGTGACAAAGCGGACAGCTTCGTCGTACAGCGCATCTTCCTCGCTGTCACCGCCGCCCATGCCGCCCGAAGTATCAAAACTACCACCAGCGCCGTCATCAGCACCGTCAAGAATGTCCTGAATATAATCGGGTTCACCCCGCTGCTTCCAGGCGTCTACCAGACGGTGTACCTCCTCGTCTGAAACAAAAGCACCGTGAACACGCACCGGCAAGCTGGTACCCGGCGGCATATAGAGCATATCCCCGTGACCGAGCAACTGTTCCGCACCACCCTGATCCAGAATGGTTCGCGAATCGATTTTACTCGATACCTGGAACGCCATACGGGTCGGAATATTCGCCTTGATCAGGCCGGTAATAACATCGACCGAGGGGCGCTGGGTGGCGAGAATAAGGTGAATACCTGCGGCACGAGCCTTCTGGGCTATACGCGCGATCAGCTCCTCTACCTTTTTACCGACGATCATCATCATGTCAGCAAACTCGTCGATCACCACGACTATCACTGGCAGCGTCTCGAGTTCCGGTGGGATATCTTCCATCGACTCACGGCGGAACAATGGATCGGTCAGCGGCGTGCCGGCCTTCTGTGCATCCTTGATCTTGCGGTTGTAACCCGCCAGGTTGCGCACGCCCATGGCAGCCATCAGCTTGTAGCGACGCTCCATCTCGGCAACACACCAGCGCAGAGCATTGGCGGCTTCCTTCATGTCGGTAACCACAGGAGCCAACAGATGAGGAATACCTTCGTAGATCGACAGTTCGAGCATTTTCGGGTCGATCATGATCAGCCGCACTTCTTCTGGCGGCGCCTTGAACAGGATACTCAGCAGCATCGCGTTAACGCCCACCGACTTACCTGAGCCGGTGGTGCCGGCTACCAGCAGGTGCGGCATCTTGGCGAGGTCGGCCATCACCGGGTGACCGCCAATATCGTGGCCCAGGGCCAGGGTCACTGGCGAGGTAGCCTCGTCGAACTCACGGGTCTGCAATACCTCTGACAAACGCACGATCTCGCGATCTTCGTTAGGAATTTCAATACCGACTGTGGTCTTGCCGGGAATAACCTCCACTACACGCACGCTTATAACCGCAAGGGATCGCGCCAGATCCTTGGCCAGATTGGAGATCTTGCTGACCTTGACGCCTGCCGCCGGCTGGATCTCGAACCGGGTAATCACCGGGCCGGGTTGGACTTTCTCTACCTCGGCTTCCACGCCGAAATCCTTGAGCTTCAGCTCGAGCAGCCGAGACATGCCCTCCAGCGATTCGGCGGAAAACCCTTTGGTTTTTTTCAGGGCTGGATCGAGCAGCGAAATCGGTGGTAGTGACCCGGGCTCAATGGAATCGTTGAACAGTGTTGATTGCTTTTCCTTCTGGAGCCGCACACTGGACTGCACCGGTTTGATATCCGGAGGTACAATCTCCGGCGGCTGACGCCCGTCGCGAGAGGCCTGATGCTTGGCCAGAGATTCCTGACGGCGAGCTCGGGAGGCCTCCGCTTCACGCTGCTCGGCCGGACTGAAGACCGGTTCGCTGCGCGCTGCAGGCTGCGGAGCGGCACCGGCACGCAGATCACGCTCTACTTCAGCAGAGGCGCGGCGCGCCCGCCAGCTATGCCAGGCTCGCTTGAGCAAATCGAGCAGATCCAGAGTGATCTTGCCAGTCAGCTCCATGACCCTGAACCAGGAAAGGTTGGTAAATACCGTAAGGCCAAACAGGAAAAGGGTCAGAAAGACCAGCGTGCTGCCCTGCATGTTCAGAACCGGCTTGGCCATTTGCGACAGAAGCTCCCCGAGAACACCGCCGCCGCCGCCACCATCAATATTTGGGAAGTTATCTGGCGCACTGCCATGCAATGCCGCTAGCGCAGTGCCAGCCAGCAAGGTCAAAACAAAACCAATCAGACGCCAGGAAAACAGCCAACCGTTCCAGATAAACGGCAGGTGACGTCGACGGAACATCTGCCAGACCTTTACAGCCACAATGACCGGAAACAGATAAGCCAGATACCCCAGCGAGAGCAACAATACATCAGCGATCCAGGCTCCCATGCTGCCGCCCGCGTTGCCTACCTCACCCGCACCGCCGCTGCGGGTCCAGCCAGGATCGGAGGTGTCATAGCTAAGCAATGCCATACACAGGTAAAGGCACAGGGCGATCATCGCCAACAACGCGCCCTCACGAAGGCGCAGTGTCAGCTGTTCACGCCATACAGGCGGGGCTTTGCGGGCTTTGGTATCCTTCAAAACACTGGCTTCCATCGTTGTCTAGCCGGGCATTGTACGATGTCCGGCCGGGGAATTCACAACTGCCTGGACGCGCGGCAGTCAAGTTTCGGGAACGAGTATAAACTTGGAACCTCAAAGGTGATCGGCACTGGATCACACAATAAAACTATATCTATTAATCACAATAACTTATATGACTATCTTGATAAACTCTTTAAACATTCAAGTACAAGTCATTCGCGTTGACACCAAGGTGCCGTCCCATGCCGCAGCTGACCTGGCTACGTTCCGATAGCCTCACCTTTCCAGCCCACAACAAGGCGCTTTCCGAGCCGGAGGGTCTGCTCGCTGCAGGCGGCGACCTGTCATCCGAGCGTTTATTGAAGGCTTACAGCCTGGGCATCTTCCCGTGGTACCAGGATGGCCAACCCCTTCTCTGGTGGTCACCAGACCCTCGAACGGTTCTCTATCCCAAGCGGCTTCACGTGTCACGCAGCATGCAGAAGTTCATGCGCAAGACCGAGCTGGAGATCACGTTGGACCGCAGTTTTGCTGACGTCATCAAGGCCTGTTCACAGCCCCGGGATTATACCGACAGCACCTGGATTACCCACGAGATGCAACAGGCCTACTGCCGCCTGCACCGCCTTGGTATTGCCCATTCGGTTGAAGTATGGGAGAACGGCGAGCTGGTGGGCGGCCTTTACGGCGTGGCCCTGGGCAGGGTTTTTTTCGGTGAATCCATGTTCAGTCGCAGAAGCAACGCGTCCAAGGCAGCATTCATTTTCCTGGTAGGAAAGCTGACGGAATGGGGCTATGAGCTGATTGATTGTCAGATGCCAACCGAGCATTTATTCAGCCTGGGTGCCGAATCAGTCTCCCGCGATGCATTTGTTGCACAACTGCAGGTGCTCTGCCCCGAATCAGCTATCGATCAATGGCGCGGCATTGATTTGTAGCTGGCGGGCCAGGGCTTATACTGATTCGAACGTCGTTTCGCACATTCCGTCGAGCAACCGTCCATGACCAACCTCGCGCACCTTAAATTCTATGCCACGCATCCCCATGCCTGCAGCTATCTTGAGGATCAGCGAGCTACCACCCTGTTTCTCGACCCGCAGACGCCCATCGACGTGCAAACCTACAGCCATTTGTCAGAATTGGGCTTCAGGCGCAGTGGAGACCACTTGTATCGGCCCCACTGTCAGGCATGCAGCGCATGCATCGCTTCACGTATTCCGGTGGTGGACTTCACACCTAGTCGCCAGCAAAAGCGCATCATCAAACGTAATGCTGACCTGCAGGTTGTAGCGCGGTCGCCCGGGGTGACGGATGAGATCTACCACCTGTACGCCCGTTATATCGAATCACGCCATGCCGACGGAGACATGTACCCACCGAGTCGTGAACAGTTCGAATCCTTTCTCGTTCGGGACTGGACATTCAGCCTCTTCTACGAGTTCCGCCTTGATGGTGAACTGCTGGCGGTGGCCGTCACTGATCATATGCAGAACGGCCTGTCAGCGGTTTACACCTTTTTTCACCCGGACCATGAGCGACGCAGTCTAGGGCGTTTTGCCATCCTCTGGCAGATCGAAGAAGCCCGTCGGACCCATCTGGAAGCCGTATACCTGGGCTACTGGATCAAGAACTGTCGGAAGATGAGTTACAAAACTGAATATAGGCCTCTGGAAATGCTCGTCAATCAGCGCTGGATACGGCTGACTTAGTCACGTACACATGCCACAAATCGCCGAAAAAAGTAGCGCCGAACGAACGGAAATACTAAATAAAGCCGATCAAACTTGGTTGTTGGGCGGTTTTCAGGCACAATTGCTCACCTTTTTTGCGAGCACAGTATTCGTGTCTCGTTGATATTCCGTAATTTGAGAGGCCTTTGCTTAATGGCGAAAGAAGACAGTATTGAAATGGAAGGCACCATTGTAGACACACTGCCGAACACCATGTTCCGCGTTGAACTGGAAAACGGTCACGTTGTTACTGCCCACATTTCAGGCAAGATGCGCAAGAACTACATCCGCATCCTGACCGGTGACAAGGTACGCGTTGAATTGACGCCCTACGACCTGACCAAGGGTCGCATTACCTACCGCGCTCGTTAATCCGGGAAACTTTTCCCGGCAGTTCCGGCCGTCCCGGCCAACGCCTACGCTTAACCTGATATGCACACCCGCTAACGCGGGTGGGCGTTGTCGTGCTTACAGAAAGACCCTGCAATGAACGCCGGATACAAAAAAACCGCTCACAAGGAGCGGTTTTTATTTGAGCCAAGGCTCAATCAGAGCTTAGCGCTGCATGTACTTACCGACTTCGATCTTGCCGATAGCAGCACGGTGTACTTCATCCGGGCCGTCAGCCAGACGCAGCGTACGCTGCATGGCATACATGTGAGCCAGCGGTGTATCTTCCGACACGCCCGCACCACCGTGCATCTGGATCGCACGATCAATAACGCGCAGGGCAACGTTGGGGGCCACGACCTTGATCTGGGCGATATCGCTCTTGGCGACCTTGTTGCCAACGGTATCCATCATGTAAGCCGCGTTCAGGGTCAACAGGCGAGCCTGGTTGATCTCGATACGTGATTCGGCAATCAGATCGATGTTGCCACCCAGCTGAGCCAGACGCTTGCCGAAGGCTTCACGCTCGACTGAACGCTTGCACATCAACTCCAGCGCACGTTCGGCAGCACCGATTGAACGCATGCAGTGGTGAATACGGCCTGGCCCGAGACGACCCTGGGCGATCTCGAAACCGCGACCTTCACCCAGCAGAACGTTCTCGTAGGGAACGCGAACGTTATCCAGTACCACTTCAGCATGGCCATGCGGCGCATCGTCATAACCGAATACTGGCAACGGACGGATGACTTCCAGACCGGGAGAGTCCATGGGTACCAGAATCATCGAGTGCTGCTGGTGACGCGGCGCATCGGGATTGGTCAGACCCATGAAAATCATGATTTTGCAGCGTGGGTCACAAGCACCGGAGGTCCACCATTTGCGACCATTGATAACCCACTCGTCACCTTCGCGACGGGCGTTGGCCTGCATGTTGGTTGCGTCAGAGGATGCAACACCCGGCTCGGTCATACCGAAGCAGGAACGGATCTCGCCAGCCAGCAGCGGCTTGACCCAACGCTCCTTCTGCTCTTCATTACCGTAGCGCACGATAGTTTCCATGTTGCCGGTATCTGGCGCGCTGCAGTTGAATGCTTCGGAAGCCAGACCGGAACGGCCCATCAACTCGGCCAGCGGAGCATATTCGAGGTTGGTCAGGCCTGCACCCAGCTCGGACTCAGGCAGGAACAGGTTCCACAGGCCAGCCTTGCGAGCCTTGACCTTGAGCTCCTCGACGATGGCAGTGGGCTGCCAACGATCACCTTCGTTGACCTGCTCATGAAAGATGTGTTCAGCAGGAAATACGTGTTCCTGCATGAATGCGTCTACGCGCTCGCGCAGATCTTTAACCTTGGGGGAGTATCCGAAATCCATAGTTGCATGCCTTTTCTGGTAACGATGTGTTAACGACAACACGATGCTAGATGACACGAATCGATTTATCTAACCTATTTTCCGCGTGTATTAACATTCATAAGCAATATATACTTCGCTTATGATGCCTTGGTGATATCTCGCCTCGGGACATCCCGTTCCACGCTATACGAAGGATGATGTTGCGATGAACCTCAGCAAAGTTGACTTGAACCTGTTCATTGTGTTCGACGCCATATATACCGAAGCCAATCTGACCCGCGCAGGGCAGATCGTAGGAATCACTCAGCCCGCTGTAAGTAACGCCCTCGCCCGCCTGCGTGAAACCTTCAATGATCCGTTGTTCGTCCGCACGGCACAGGGTATGGTGCCCACGCCGATGGCGCAGAACATCATCACGCCAGTGCGGCATGCGCTTCAGTTGTTGCGCGTTTCCGTACAGGAAAGCCGCAGCTTCAACCCCGACGAGGCGACCAAGACCTACCGTATCAGCATGACAGACCTGTCCGAGGCAGTAATCCTGCCCAATCTGGCCTCGCGCATCCGTCGCCTGGCCGTGAATATCAATATCGACAGTTTTCTGACCAAGCGCCGTGAAACTACCAAGGAACTGGCCGCTGGCCGGCTGGATTTCGCAATTGATGCGCCGCTGAACACCGATACCCAGGTTCGACACGTCAAGCTCTTCGAAGATCGCTACGTCTGTGTGATGCGCAAGGATCACCCGCTGGCCAGCAAAAGCAAGATCACCCTGGACGATTATCTTTCCCAGTCACACATACATATCTCCAGCCGCCGTAACGGTCTGGGACACGTTGACCTGGCCCTGGGCAAGATCGGCATCCAGCGCCGCGTAGTACTGCGCTCACAGCATTATCAGATGGCGCCACTGGTACTGGATTCGACCGACATGGTCATGACCGTACCCGAGCGTTTCGCTCGACGTCACAACCTGCACTACTTCGAGTTGCCGATTGACGACGTACCACCAATCGAAACTCATCTTTTCTGGCACGAGAGCACTGACCAGGATCCAGCCAACCGCTGGATGCGCGAGCAGATAATCGAACTGTCACAACAGCTTGAGCGCAAGATGAACAAGGAGCGCGATGCCGCCCTCGCAGCATCCTGAGTTCTGACTGTTCTGCCTTGAAAATAGCCCCGCCAATGCGTTGTCGGGGCTTTCCCTTCCCTGTTTCAACCTGCCATTGACAGCGAACGCCTTCAGCTTTACGTTAACGTAAAGGTTAAAGCAAAGGTTCGCTATGCACTCCCCTACTTATTCCATCTCCGATCTGGCCCGCGAACTGGACATCACCACCCGCGCGATTCGCTTTTACGAGGAACAGGGGTTGCTCAGCCCCGAGCGCCGCGGCCAGGAACGGGTCTACTCGGCTCGCGACAAGGTCAGCCTAAAACTGATATTACGCGGCAAACGTATTGGTTTTTCCCTGGCCGAATGCCGCGAACTGAT
This sequence comes from uncultured Halopseudomonas sp., assembly GCF_963977355.1. Lineage (NCBI taxonomy): Bacteria > Pseudomonadati > Pseudomonadota > Gammaproteobacteria > Pseudomonadales > Pseudomonadaceae > Halopseudomonas > uncultured Halopseudomonas sp. The sequence goes on from NZ_CAXBOV010000029.1 coordinate 25,883, forward strand.
CAGTCTCTACGACCCCATGGGCGGCAATCAGAAACAGCTCAACACCATGCTGGGCAAAATTGCCGAGCGTCGGGCGCAGCTCGAACAGCAGATGCTGGATATTCAACAAATGCAGATTGAGCTGGATACAGCTGAAGAGCGTTGCCACGCAGCTCTGACTCGAACATTGTCCGGTCGCCCAGTCGGCGCCTGATCATCTACTACAAGAATAAAAGGTGATTTCATGCATTACACCTCTCTGAACTTCGCCCTGGGCGAGACCATCGACATGCTGCGTGAGCAGGTAAGCAGCTTCTGCAGGTCCGAGCTGGCACCGCGTGCGGCCAGTATCGACAGTGACAACCAGTTCCCCAATGAACTCTGGCGCCGTTTTGGTGATCTAGGCCTGCTCGGTGTTACCGTGCCCGAAGAACACGGCGGCGCAGGTCTTGGGTACCTCGCACATGTGGTCGCCATTGAAGAGATCAGCCGCGCCTCTGCCTCGGTTGGCCTGTCCTACGGCGCACATTCGAACCTGTGTGTGAATCAGATCAATCGTAACGGCAGTGCCGAGCAAAAGGCCCGGTATCTGCCCAGATTGATCAGCGGCGAACATATCGGCGCGTTGGCAATGAGCGAACCCAATGCCGGCTCTGACGTAGTCAGTATGAAACTGCGTGCGGACAAGCACGGCGACCACTACGTTCTCAACGGCACCAAGATGTGGATTACCAACGGCCCGGACGCCCATGTGTACGTGATCTACGCCAAGACCGAACCGGAAAAGGGTCCACACGGGATCACGGCATTTCTCGTAGAGCGGGATTGGAAAGGATTTTCCCGAGGCCCCAAGCTCGACAAACTGGGTATGCGCGGCTCGAATACCTGCGAGCTGATATTCGACAACGTGGAAGTGCCTGCAGAGAACATACTCGGCGGTCTGAATGCCGGTGTGCGCGTACTCATGAGCGGCCTGGATTATGAGCGCGTGGTATTGGCCGGCGGTCCGGTAGGCATCATGCAGGCCTGCCTGGATGAAGTAGTGCCCTACATTCACGATCGCAAACAGTTCGGCCAGAGTATTGGTGAATTTCAGCTGATCCAGGGCAAGGTGGCCGATATGTATACCCAGCTCAATGCCAGCCGGGCCTATCTGTATGCCGTAGCCCAGGCCTGCGACCGCGGGGAAGCCACCCGCAAGGACGCCGCCGGCGTAATCCTCTATACCGCCGAGCGTGCGACCCAGATGGCGCTGGACGCGATTCAGATCCTGGGTGGTAACGGCTACATCAACGACTACCCAACTGGCCGCCTACTACGCGACGCCAAACTTTATGAGATCGGCGCGGGTACCAGTGAGATCCGGCGGATGCTGATCGGGCGGGAGCTGTTCAATGAAACGCGTTAAAGAAGCGGAGCTGTTCGCTACAGGTCTACGAGGCATGCAATGAGTATTCTGAATTCACAGATCCATCCCGCCTCCCCCGACTTCCTGGCAAACAGCGATGCCATGTGCCAGCTCGTCAAGGACCTGCAAAAACTCCTGGCGCAGATCAGCCAGGGTGGCGGGCAGAAAGCGCAAGAGCGGCACCTGTCGCGGGGCAAACTACTCCCTCGGCAGCGGATTGACGCCTTGCTGGATCCGGGATCGGCTTTTCTCGAGATTGGTCAGCTTACGGCCCATGAGGTCTACGGCGAAGATGTGCCCGCTGCCGGCTTGATCGCGGGTATCGGCCGGGTCGAGGGCATCGAATGCATGATCGTGGCTAACGATGCGACGGTCAAAGGCGGCTCCTACTATCCGCTCACTGTCAAAAAACACCTGCGTGCCCAGACCGTCGCAGAACAGAACCGCTTGCCCTGTATCTACCTGGTCGATTCCGGCGGCGCCAACCTTCCCCGGCAGGACGAAGTTTTTCCGGACCGCGAACATTTCGGCCGAATTTTCTACAATCAGGCGAACATGAGTGCCAAGGGCATCCCGCAGATCGCAGTAGTGATGGGCTCATGCACCGCAGGTGGGGCCTATGTGCCGGCGATGGCCGATGAAGCCATCATGGTGCGCGAGCAGGCCACCATCTTTCTTGCCGGCCCGCCTCTGGTCAAGGCCGCAACCGGTGAAGTGGTCAGCGCCGAGGAACTGGGCGGTGCAGATGTGCACTGCAAGACGTCAGGCGTTGCGGACCACTACGCCGAGGATGACGAACATGCCCTGGCCATCGCCCGGCGCTGTGTAGCCAATCTGAACTGGCGCAAGGCGGGCGAGTTGCAGTGCAAGCCAGTGTTACCTCCACGCTTCCCGGCAAGTGATCTGTACGGCATCGTCCCTGCTGACGCGAAACAGCCCTACGACGTGCGTGAAGTGATTGCCCGGCTGGTGGATGACTCGGTTTTCGATGAATTCAAGGCACTGTATGGCAGTTCCCTGGTATGTGGCTTCGCTCATCTACACGGCTATCCAGTCGCGATCGTTGCCAATAACGGCGTGCTCTTTAGCGAATCTGCGCAAAAAGGCGCGCACTTTATCGAATTGGCCTGCCAGCGCGGTATTCCTCTGATCTTTCTGCAGAACATCACCGGTTTTATGGTCGGTCAGAAATACGAAGCCGGCGGTATCGCCAAACACGGAGCGAAACTGGTCACCGCAGTTGCCTGTGCACGAGTACCCAAATTCACCGTCATCATTGGGGGCAGTTTCGGTGCCGGAAATTACGGCATGTGTGGCCGCGCCTACGAGCCACGCTTGCTGTGGATGTGGCCCAACGCACGCATCTCGGTGATGGGCGGCGAGCAGGCAGCTGGGGTGCTGGTGCAGGTCAAGCATGAGCAAGCCGAACGCAGTGGAGACACCTTCAGCCCTGAACAGGAAAAGGCATTACGCCAGCCCATCCTCGACCAGTACGAACACCAGGGTCACCCCTACTATTCCAGCGCACGACTCTGGGACGACGGCGTGATCGACCCAGGCCAGACCCGCGACATCCTCGGCCTGGCAATATCGGCTTCGTTGAATGCACCCATCGAACCGACCAAATTCGGTGTTTTCAGGATGTAGACAGCGCAGCAAGCGTGAAGCCTGAATAAGAGAAAAATACATTTCACAGAGAACGTCATGTCCGACTTCAAAACATTACAGCTCGAATTCACCGACACCAACATCGCTACGCTGTGGCTCAACAGGCCAGAGAAGAATAACGCCTTCAACGCCGAGATGATCCGCGAATTTCTGCTGGCTTTCGACGAGATAGAGGCGCGGCCTGAACTGCGCTTTCTGTTGCTCCGTGGCCGTGGCAAGCATTTTTCCGCTGGCGCCGACCTGACCTGGATGCAGGAGAGTGCAAAGCTGGACTACAACGCCAATCTTAACGACTCCCGTGAGCTGGCCCAGGTCATGGCCAGTCTGTACCAACTCAAGTTGCCCACCCTCGCGGTCGTGCAAGGCGCGGCCTTTGGCGGCGCCCTGGGTCTGATTAGTTGCTGCGACATGGCCATCGGTGCCGAGGACAGCCTGTTCTGTCTTTCCGAGGTACGGATTGGCATTTTGCCGGCGGTGATCAGCCCTTATGTAGTCAAGGCCATTGGTGAGCGCGCGACCCGACGTTATGCCCTGACCGCCGAACGTTTCAATGGTGAGCAGGCCCAACATCTGGGTCTGCTCGCAGCCTGTTATAACGCACAGGATCTGGACCAGGCCGTTAGCGACTGGACTAATAACCTGCTGCAGAACGGTCCCGCCGCCATGCGCGCCACCAAGGCGCTTTTGCAAGAGGTCAAACAGGGTGAGCTGACCCCGGCGCTGCGTCGTTATACCGAAGCGGCCATCGCCCGTGTACGCGTTAGTCCTGAAGGTCAGGAGGGGCTCTGTGCGTTTCTCGACAAGCGCAAGCCGGCCTGGCAGGAGAAATGACATGAGCCATGTGCGCAAGGCGCCCAATACCCCCATCACCTGCTTGCTGGTGGCCAATCGTGGCGAGATAGCCTGTCGCATCATGCGCACCGCAAAAGCCATGGGGATTCGTACCGTGGCAGTCCACAGTGAAATAGACCGCAACGCGCGTCACGTCCTGGAGGCTGACATGGCGGTCAATCTGGGCGGAGCCAAACCTGCCGATAGCTACCTGCGGGGCGATCTGGTCCTGGCCGCAGCCAGGCAAAGCGGCGCCCAGGCGATACATCCAGGTTATGGCTTTCTGTCAGAAAACGCCGAATTTGCCCGCGCCTGTGAAAACCAGGGTGTGATCTTTATCGGACCGCCAGCAAGCGCAATCGATGCCATGGGCAGCAAATCCGCTGCCAAAGCACTGATGGAAACTGCTGGGGTACCCCTGGTGCCGGGATACCACGGCGCCGAGCAAGACCTGGAAACCTTCCGTGCTGAAATCCAGCGTATTGGTTACCCGGTCCTGCTCAAGGCCGTTGCCGGTGGTGGTGGCAAGGGCATGAAGGTAGTCGAGCGTGAAGCAGACCTGACCGACGCACTGGCCTCTGCTCAGCGTGAGGCCAAGGCAGCATTTGGCAACGACTCCATGCTGGTTGAGCGCTATCTCGCTCGCCCGCGGCATATCGAGATCCAGGTGTTTGCCGATCAACAGGGCAATTGTATTCACCTCAACGAGCGCGACTGCTCCATTCAGCGGCGCCATCAGAAAGTGATTGAAGAGGCCCCTGCCCCCGGTCTTTCTGCGAAATTGCGTGAGGCCATGGGCGAAGCTGCGGTGCAGGCTGCCCGGGCAATCAACTATGTAGGGGCAGGTACCGTAGAATTTCTGCTCGACGAGCAGGAACGCTTCTATTTCATGGAAATGAATACTCGGCTGCAAGTCGAGCACCCCGTTACCGAGGCCATCACTGGTCAGGATCTGGTGGCCTGGCAGTTACAGGTCGCACAGGGCCAGGCGCTGCCGTTGCAACAGCATGAGGTTCCGCTGCGCGGCCACGCCATGGAGGCCCGACTATATGCCGAAGACCCCCTTAATGACTTTCTTCCGGCCAGTGGCACGCTGCAACTTTATCGTGAACCGATTCCGGGCGCGGGTAGACGTCTGGATAGCGGAATCAGTGAAGGCGATGACGTATCACCCTTCTACGATCCTATGCTGGCCAAGGTCATAGCCTGGGGCGATACACGAGAAGCGGCTCGGCTGAATCTTCAAGCCATGCTCCGCGAAACAGCGATTGCCGGTGTCCAGACCAACCTGGCCTTTCTGGGCCGAATCATTAACCACCAAGCTTTTGCCAACGGGGAGCTGGATACCGGATTCATACCGCGTCACGCTGCAGATCTGCTACCAGCCAAGACTCCGCTGAGCGACGAATTCTGGCAGCTGGCAGGAATGGCGTGGCTGCTCTGTTTACAGCCACACCATCGCGCTGATGATCAAGCGTCACCCTGGAGCACCCTGCAACCGGGTTGGCGAAGCGGATCACCCTTGAGCAACCGTTTGCATCTGCAGTGCGGCAGCGAAGATCGCCAACTAGAACGACTCAACACGGCTGGCTGCAGCTACAACCCAGCCGAGCAACAGGTCGTTGTTATTCGTGACCGCTTGCTGCATCGGTACCCGGTGATTATCCGCGGTCAGGTGCTATACCTCTTGTGGCAGGATCAGTGGTTGCGCATAGAAAAAGTCGACCCGATCAGCCGCGTCGCCCGCGAACAGCAGCAAACGGGTGGATTGCAGGCACCCATGAATGGCAGCATTGTGCGGTTGCTCATCAAGGTAGGCGATCAGGTTGATGCGGGAGCCGCGCTGCTGGTGGTCGAAGCGATGAAGATGGAGCACAGCATCCGCGCGCCCCATGCCGGGACGGTGGTCGCCATTTTTTGTAGCGAAGGGGAACTGGTCGGCGAAGGCACCCTGCTGGTCGAACTGGAGGAAACACCATGAACATGCAGAATATGCCATCATCGGTGAGCCTGGTCGATGTAGGCCCGCGTGATGGCCTGCAGAACGAATCTCAACCTATTGCTGTGGCAGACAAGGTACGTCTGGTCGACGATCTTACGGCAGCGGGTTTGCAGCATATCGAAGTCGGCAGTTTCGTATCGCCCAAGTGGGTGCCGCAAATGGCCGGCTCGGCAGATGTTTTCGCGGCTATCAACCAGCAATCTGGCGTGCACTATTCAGCATTGACTCCCAATATGAAAGGTCTGGAGGCGGCCCTGGCAGCTGGTGTCCGTGAGGTCGCGGTATTTGCTGCCGCCTCCGAGGCGTTCTCCCAGCGTAATATCAATTGCTCTATCGCCGAGAGTATTGAGCGTTTTGCCCCGGTATTAGCGGCTGCACAAGAGGCCGGCGTCAGAGTGCGTGGCTATATCTCTTGCGTGCTGGGTTGTCCCTACCAGGGAGACGTATCCTCGGAGCAGGTCGCCCAGGTTGCCCGCGAACTCCACGCTATGGGCTGTTACGAGGTTTCACTCGGTGACACCATAGGCACCGGGACACCCGGAGCTACACGGGCATTGATCGAGCGTGTTGCCCAGCATGTGCCCCGGGAACAATTGGCCGGGCATTTTCATGACACCTATGGACAGGCCCTGGCAAATATCTACGCCAGTTTGCTCGAGGGTGTTCGTGTGTTTGACAGTTCCGTCGCCGGCCTGGGCGGCTGCCCCTATGCAAAGGGCGCCACTGGTAACGTGGCAACCGAAGATGTGCTGTATATGTTGAACGGACTGGGAATCGAAACCGGGATCGATCTCGATCTGTTGATAGACGCCGGTGCGCGGATCAGTCAGGTCCTGGGCAGGAAAAATGGTTCGCGGGTCGCCAGGGCCACTCTGGCCGCGCGATAGTCTGGGCTGGCCTCATCCCGGTGCCGGGCTGCGGCCCGACCACCGGGAATGATCAGAATCACAGCCAACACCTAAGCAACTGCTTCATCAACCTCTTTTACAGCCTTGTTTTTAATCAACAACCCCTTGGCCAGCAAACCCAGAGTCATCACCGCCGATTCGGTTTCCCGGTTCCATGGCACACCACAATTGAGCCTCATGCAGTGGTTAAACTGCTCCGAATGACTGAACACAGCACCAGGGGCGATACTGATATCGTGCTCCAGAGCCTGCTCGAACAAGCGTTGCGCATCAATTCCCCCGGGTAGGCTGATCCATAAGATAAAGCCACCTGCAGGTCGGGTGATCTGAGTGCCCTCAGGAAAATATTGCTGCACCGCCAACTGAAAGCTGCTCAGGTTCTTGCGGTATTCCTGACGCAGATAACGCAGGTGACGGTCGTAACCGCCGTTCTCAAGATACGCCGCTACTGACATCTGACTGACGCTACAGGCTGACAGCGTGGTGAAGGTCTGCAATTTCTCGATGGCATTCTGATGCTTTCCGGCAATGACCCAACCCGTGCGTACTCCGGGTGAAATGGTCTTGGAAAAACTCGAGCAATACATCACGGTATCCGAACAATCAAAGGCCTTCAGCGCCTTGGAACGGCCGGGCTCGAACATCAGCTCACCGTAGATATCATCTTCGATAATCGGCAATCCCCGCTTGGCCATCATAGCCACCAGTTTGCGCTGCCGGTCCTCGGGCATGGTTGCCCCCATCGGATTGCCCGCGCGTGCGGTAAGAACCAATGCCTTGATCGGCCATTCATTTGCGGCTTTTTCCAGCGACTCCAGGCTGAGCCCGCTATCAGGATCAGTCGGAATTTCTATTACTTTCAAGCCCAATAGATCACACAACTGGACCAGACCGTAATAGCTGGGGGCCTCGGTGGCAATCAGATCACCGGGGCTGGTGACCGAGCGCAGGCATAGTTGAATCGCCTCAACGCACCCATTGGTAATCACGATCCGGGAGGGATCAACAACTGCACCTGCGTCACGCATGCGGATTGCTATCTGCCGCCGCAATGGCTCATAGCCGGGGCTGAAGATATAGCTGTAGGCCTTCTGGCTGTGAAACCGCGTCACCTTGCTCATCTGCTGATGCAGTGCACGCAGGGGGAGATATTGACTCGATGGCACAGCGGCGCCCAGCGGCATTACGCCTTCGCGGCGTGACTGGTGGAGAATTTCGCTGATGATGCCGCTGCGCGTGACTGCATAGGGTTGTTCGACACGCGCGATGGGCGGTGTCGGTGCAGTCAGGACGGGCGCATTGTGAACGAAATAGCCAGACTGCGGCCTGGCCCTGATCAGACCCTGATCCTCCAGCGTCGCATAGGCATGCAATACGGTGGCATGACTGACACCCTTCTGGGTGCTCAGTTTGCGTACCGAGGGGACGCGCTCACCGGGTTGGTAAAACCCGTTGCGGATATCTTCGGCCAGTTGCCGGGCAATCTGTTGGTATAAAAGGCTGCTCATTGCTGTTCTCCTGCATGCCTTTCTACCTTAATTCAGCGGTAAATTGGTCAGCGCCATACAGTTGCGGGAAAAAATAGCACAACAGCATAACAGTGGCAGCAACTGTGCGGGCTCAGTACAGGCAGAAACAAACTGTTCCGTTATTCGTTGATTACTGGGCCAGGTACGGCACCTGACGTCACCATTTGCAGCGCCCAGACCTCTCGATACTTCTCCAGTAGCTGCTGAGGCACACCCGTGCGCGAAAGATCGAACATGGCCTGCGCCAGGGCGGCGCGCAAATCGGGAGAGTTGCATGCCGAATTGTGCGACAGGGTCAGAAAAAGCTGCTCGGTCATGAGCGAGCCATCGAGGGTTTCCAGCTTATCGGCAATGCCCATCTGCTGGGCAATGGATATACCTTGATAGCGCTCATAAACCACGTAATCGGCGCGACCTCGCAGCAGCTTCTGAAAAGACTGTTCGATTGAGGGCACCGGCTCGATCTGCAAATTGTCCGCTGCGAAACGGTCAAAGCGATTACCAAAGCTGTTATTGAGCACCGTGCTACCGGTCTTGCCCCGCAGGTCGTCCCAGCCGCTGTAGGGGAAAATCCCCTCGGAACGTACAAAGATCACACTGGGTACTTCTGCGTAGGCAGGATGGATGTAATCCATATAGCCCAGCCGCTGCCGGGTCAGGAATGCACCCGCAAGCATATCGACGCGGCCACTGCGCACTTCTTCCTGCGCCCGTGACCAGGGTCCTACGTTGAGCATGTCGAGTTTGATATTGCTCTGGGCCAGGGCTTTTTCAAGAAGCTCCGCTCCTGCACCTATCAGCCGCTTCTCATCTGTGGGATCAACCCAGAGAAGCGGCGGATATTGCGGATTACCCGTCGCCACGATTCGCTCGCACAAGGGCGCGGCGTTCACCGCTAACGGCGTTGTCAGCGAAAACAACGTGAGTGCGCCAAAACCGGCCAGCTTTGCAGCCCTGCGCACATAACGGGTACCTGCCGTTGCCAGTCTCATTGCGGACTCCTCGGAATGACCAGATCAAAAAGCGATTCGTTCGTTGCAGTATAGACGTATAGCGACTGTTTTTTTCAGCCTTCTTAAGCAGTTTTGGCAACGCCACTGTGAAATCGGAACTCCACATCATCTTCAGCCATGGCCTGAGCTTCCAAAATCGCAAACTCAGCGATGCGCGCATCGATCGGGCCGTCCGCAAACTGCCGCGCCAGCGCCAGGTAGTCTCGATAATGACGCGCTTCGGATTTGAGCAGGGAGCGATAAAAGTCTCCCAGTTCCTCATCCAGGTGCGGAGCCAGACAGGCAAAACGCTCACAGGACCGGGCTTCGATAAAAGCGCCGATGATCAGTGTATCGATCAGCCGACCAGGCTCTGTAGTACGCACATGTTGACGTAGACGCTGGGCATACTGACTGGCAGAGAGCCCTCTATATACAACCCCGCGTCGCTGCATGATGGCCGTCACCTGCTCGAAGTGCCGAAGTTCCTCTCGGGCCAACCTGGACATTTTTTGCAGCAGGTCCGGTTTGTCCACGTAGCGAAACATCAGATTCAATGCTGTTGATGCGGCTTTTTTTTCACAATTGGCATGATCGATAAGCAGCTCGGCAGGGTGAGCCAGCGCCTGAGACACCCAAGCTTGCGGGGTGCGCGATGGAAGAAAATCGATAAGTTCTTGGGGCAGAGTCATTGGGCATCACGATTTCAAGTAAATGTTTCGGAATCAGCGCATTATCCACGACTCCCGATGCAAGCGCACTCAGGGGATTTGATCCAAATCAACAGCATTTGGGCAAAAACAGACTACATTGATACTAGCTAGAGACAACAGCAGAACTAAAACAGCACTAACCGAAAACAGGGAGATAGGCCATGCAAGCAATCAAGCGAATACTGGTTGTAATTGATCCGACACAGACCGAACAGTTGGCACTCAACCGTGCCAAACTGATCGCGGGTGTGATCGAATCCGATCTACACCTACTCGTGTGCGAGAACCGGCAGGACCACAAGCCGATGCTCGAAAAGCTTTGCGCCGACCTCAAAGCGGAAGGCATGCATGCCGAATGCAGCCAGGCCTGGCACAGCAACCTCACTGACACCGTTGTCCTCGTGGCGGCATCCCAGGGATGCGGCCTGGTCATCAAACAACATCTGCCTGATAGTCCGTTGAAAAAGGCACTGCTGACTCCCGATGACTGGAAACTACTGCGTTACTGCCCTGCCCCTATCCTGCTCGTCAAGACCACCGACTCCTGGATGAAAGGTAGCGTTCTTGCAGCTGTCGATGTAGGCAATCACGATGATCAGCATCATGTTCTGCACGACACCATCGTCAGCCACGCAGCTGATATTGTCGACATGATCAACGGCAGTCTGCATCTGGTCAGCGCGCATCCAGCGGCGATGATGTCGGCGTCAGACCCGGTATATCAAGTGCGGGAAAATATTGCCGCACGCTATCGTGCGGAATCAGAGCGGTACATCGCTGGACATCAGTTAGATGATGGTCATGTGCATATCGACGAAGGCCCGGCGGACACACTGATCCCGCGAATTGCCAAGCAGATCGGCGCAAGCGTTACCGTTATCGGCACTGTAGGTCGCAAGGGTATTGCCGGCGCACTGATCGGCAACACGGCAGAAGTCATTCTCGACCAACTAGAGAGCGACATTCTGGTGCTAAAGCCCGAGGACACCATGGCGCATCTGGAAAACCTGCTGGAGAAGTAAATTCGACAACAGGTAGCGAGCTGCAGGCGGCAACGCTGAGCCGGACGACAAGTCCGGCTTTAGACCTTCAGCTTGCAGCTTTATCACAGCCTGACTGTATGTCGCTGGTAGTAAGCCTCGGAAAGATTGAAGTAATCCCTGTCGATCTCCTCCCGGAGCTGCTTGACATTCACCCCGTTGTATCCCGCCCTGGCGCGCATTCCACACTCCTCTAGCGCAGGCGCATCCGCGCGGCTGAGCAGGCGCCAGATTTGCAGACTGATGGGTTGCTCTTCGGTAAAAACCAGTTGTCTGGCTTCCATTGCCCCACGAAGCTCCAAAGCTGACACGACTTCTATCCTGGCCATGACTAACTGCGTCAGCAACTGCTCAAGACGGCTCCAGACAGCTTTTTTCTGATCATTCTGGTAACGGTTCCAGTCGATGATTTCGTGACTGAATCGCTTGCACCCCCGGCATACCAGATCACCATAAACGGTCGAACAGAGTCCTATGCAGGGCGTTTTGCTGGTGTAAGAGATTTCTGTCATGTGCGGCTCCGCTGCGGAAGCTCATGGTAAACCAACCTATCTCGTCGCCCCAACCTGTTGACCTGCGATTTTATAAGCATCTGATACGAAGGTCCCAGAGCCCTCGAGCTTAACTTTGGCTCACGCTTGCTGTAGAATCAGCCCGCCGTTAGGGCTGCGTGATCCGTTGCCAGCTTGCCCGCCAGCAGCAACAGGCCGAGCCTGCTCTCCAGCCCTAAGTCCGGCATGCAGGGGAAGCACTGAATAACTCCCTTTTCGCAAGATGCTTATTCAGTGCTTCCCTGGTCCGTGAGGATGACCGTTCCGCCGCAGGCAGAACAGACTGATGAGGGTAATAACTGTGCTTGAAGCCTATCGCAAACATGTAGAAGAGCGCGCAGCCTTGGGCATCGTGCCCCAGCCGCTGAATGCCGAACAAACCGCTGGTCTGGTTGACCTGCTGAAAAACCCACCGGCTGGCGAAGAAGAGTTTCTGCTCGACCTTCTGACCAACCGCGTACCCCCGGGCGTTGATGAAGCGGCCTACGTCAAGGCCGGCTTCCTGGCTGCCGTGGCCAAGGGCGAAGTCACCTCTCCATTGCTGACCAAACTGCGCGCCGTAGAACTGCTCGGCACCATGCAGGGCGGTTACAACATCGTCACTATGGTCGATCTGCTGGACAACGACGAGCTGGCCGCTGCTGCAGCTAAAGAGCTGAAGCACACGCTGCTCATGTTTGATGCCTTCCACGACGTCGCTGATCGCGCCAAGAACGGCAACGCCCATGCCAAGGAAGTCATGCAATCCTGGGCTGATGGCGAATGGTTTACCAACCGCCCTGCAGTACCCGAGAAAATCAGCCTGAGCGTCTTCAAGGTGCCAGGCGAGACCAACACCGACGACCTCTCTCCTGCTCCTGATGCCTGGTCACGTCCCGACATCCCGCTGCACGCACTGGCCATGTTGAAAATGGCCCGTGACGGCATCGTCCCGGACGAGCAAGGCGCTGTCGGCCCGCTGAAAATGATCGAAGAAGTCAAATCCAAGGGCTTCCCGGTTGCCTACGTAGGCGACGTGGTGGGTACCGGTTCTTCGCGCAAGTCAGCTACCAACTCCGTACTCTGGTTCTTCGGTGACGACGTTCCCTATGTACCGAACAAGCGTGCCGGTGGTTTCTGCTTCGGTAACAAGATCGCTCCCATCTTCTACAACACCATGGAAGATGCCGGCGCCCTGCCAATCGAATTCGACGTCAACGAAATCGACACCGGCGACGTGATCGATATTTACGTCTATGACGGCAAGGTTTGCAAGCACGGTACTGACGAAGTCATCACTACCTTCGAACTGAAAACGCAGGTGTTGCTCGACGAAGTACGCGCCGGCGGCCGTATTCCGCTGATCATTGGCCGCGGTCTGACCGACAAGGCGCGCGCCGAATTGGGTCTGCCCGCTGCCGACCTGTTCCGCCTCCCCGATGTACCGGCTGCCAGCACCAAGGGCTTCACCCTGGCGCAGAAGATGGTCGGCAAGGCTTGCAACGTCGAAGGCGTGCGCCCCGGCACCTATTGCGAGCCGAAGATGACCACCGTTGGCTCACAGGACACCACTGGTCCTATGACCCGCGACGAGCTGAAAGACCTGGCTTGCCTGGGCTTCTCCGCCGATCTGGTCATGCAGTCGTTCTGTCACACCGCGGCTTACCCCAAGCCCATCGACGTGACCACGCACCACACACTGCCCGACTTCATCCACAACCGTGGTGGCGTTGCGCTGCGTCCTGGTGACGGCATCATCCACAGCTGGCTGAACCGTATGCTGCTGCCCGACACAGTCGGCACCGGCGGTGACTCGCACACCCGTTTCCCTATGGGCATTTCCTTCCCGGCCGGTTCCGGTCTGGTTGCCTTTGCCGCTGCCACCGGTGTGATGCCGCTGGACATGCCGGAATCGGTTCTGGTTCGCTTCAAAGGTGAAATGCAGCCCGGTATCACCCTGCGTGACCTGGTCCATGCAATTCCCTACTACGCGATTCAGGAAGGTCACCTGACCGTCGAGAAGAAAGGCAAGAAGAACGTCTTCTCTGGCCGTATTCTCGAGATCGAAGGTCTGGATCATCTGACTGCCGAACAGGCATTCGAACTGTCTGATGCATCCGCCGAGCGCTCTGCTGCCGGCTGTACCATCAACCTGAGCGAAGAGTCGGTTGCTGAGTACCTGAAGTCCAACATCGTGCTGTTGCGCTGGATGATTGCCAACGGTTATCAGGATCCACGTACCCTGGAGCGTCGCGCCCAGGCCATGGAAGCCTGGCTGGCAGATCCCAAGCTGATGAAGGCCGATCCGGATGCCGAGTACGCTGCAATCATCGAAATCGATCTGGCCGACGTGAAAGAGCCTGTTCTCTGCGCTCCAAACGATCCGGACGATGCTCGCCTGCTGTCTCAGGTTGCTGGCGAGAAGATCGACGAAGTATTCATCGGTTCGTGCATGACCAACATCGGTCACTTCCGCGCTGCCGGCAAGCTGCTCGAGAAGAACAAGGGCGCCCTGCCGACCCGTCTGTGGCTGGCTCCGCCGACCAAGATGGATCAGTTCCAGCTCACCGAAGAAGGCTATTACGGCATCTATGGCAAGGCTGGTGCACGCCTGGAAATGCCTGGCTGCTCCCTGTGCATGGGTAACCAGGCACGTGTAGCTGCCAAGTCCACTGTGGTTTCCACCTCCACGCGGAACTTCCCGAACCGCCTGGGTGATGGCGCCGATGTGTACCTGGCCTCTGCCGAGTTGGCTTCGGTCGCGTCCATTCTGGGTCGTCTGCCGAGCGTTGAGGAGTACATGGGTTACGCGGCTGAGCTCAACAGCATGTCCGCTGATATCTATCGCTACATGAACTTCAACGAAATCGAGTCCTACCAGAAAGCTGCAGCGTCCATTCCGGTCACTGAGCTGTAAGCACCTTGCAGTATAAAAAACCCCACTTCGGTGGGGTTTTTTTATGCCTTGAACATATTTGTCATTGCGCAGTCCAAACCAGCGAACCCGATTATAAGTTTGAAGGAAGCAACATCTATGAAGCAGTGGATTATGGCAGTGGCATGTGGTTTCGGCATTCTGACCCTCGCCGGTTGCGCCAGTGATTATTTGATCACCACCAATGATGGAACCATTCTCGAGGCTTCCGACAAGCCAGAGATCGATGAAGATACCCAGATGATCCGCTATGAAGACAGCGAAGGCCGGATGCATCAGATTCCGCAATCTGACATCGATCAGATCCAGGAACGCTGATTCTAAAGCTGGAATCTGAACAGGCACGCGCTTGGTAAATGCCCGTGCCTTTTATTTTTTACGTCTTCCACGATCAATATCCCGGTCTTCACATACGCCCATTCGGTTGAATATCATATCTCGCTAAACGCATCGTCAACTTTACCAATACGTTTGTCTTGCAACAGCAGTTCGCTTTCCCTGTTGCGAACGGTTATGCACGCGAGCATCCGAAAAGTGGTTTTTTCTGCTATGAATAAGTATGGATTGAACTCGCAGAAACGGACACGTGACGGATCAATGGATAGAACACGGTCACTAAATTACAAACAAGCACGAAAATCCCTTACATGGAGCTTCAGGGCAACTACTTGCGCCTTGCTGCTGGTGTTGGCAAACAGCCTCTGGGCACAGGAAAGTGAACTGACTGTAGGCGTCTACCAGAATCCACCAAAACTCTTTCTCGATTATCAGGGCAAACCTTCCGGCATATTCGGAGATCTGCTAGCAGAAATAGCAAGCCGGGAAGACTGGAACATTAAAGCCGTCCCGTGCGAATGGAGCCAATGCCTGGAGCTGTTGAGCGCCGGGCAAATAGATATCATGCCGGATGTCGCTCGAACTGATGTCAGAGCCAGTAAACTGGACTTTCATGAGATTGCCGCGTTGCATAGCTGGTCACAAATTTACCAGCGCAACGGTGGCGCGATTCAGGCCATGTTAGACCTGGACGGCAAACAGGTAGCGGTACTTGCCGGCTCAGTGCAAGAGCGCTACCTGAAAGATCTTGCGGACAGTTTCGGCATCAGCGTGGCGTGGGTAAAGGTCAGCAGCTACGCCGAGGGTTTTTCACTCGTTTCCAGGAAAGAGGCTGACGCCGTTGTCAGTAATCATCATTTTGGCGATCAAATGACGATCTCGACAGACATCGTATCTACTCCGATTCTCTTTCAACCGGCCAAACTCTTTTTTGTTGGCGGCGGAGGCACTCACCTGGATGTGCTGAGTACGATTGACGGGTATCTCGATCGCTGGCAAAACGACACGAACTCACCCTATCACGACATCCTGCGACGCTGGAGTGGCCAAGCAGAGCGTATAACGATTCCGCCCTATCTGATTGGTCTGTCGCTGATACTTGCTCTGCTGCTCGTACTCACGCTGATATTCAACCGCCTGCTCCGCCATCGAGTAAACCTTCGTACCCGTGAACTTCAGGCCAGCGAGAAGCGCTTGAACACGATTCTCAACAGCGTGCAGGCGCATATCTATATCAAGGACACCAGCCTTCGTTACCAGTACGCAAACCATACGTTATGCGAACTCTTAGGCATGTCGCCAACCGAGGTCATGGGGCGCAGCGACGAGGAGTTGTTCGACAGCGCCACAGCAGAAAAACGTAATCGCACTGATAAACAGGTTCTCCAACCCGGGGCTCAAACCGCCAGCGAGGAAGTAACTGAACTGACGGCAGGTGGCGTCCAGCGCACCTTGGTTTCGGTAAAGATCCCCCTGCACGATGCAAACAACAATACCTACGCCCTGTGCGGCATTGATACTGACATTACCGAATATAGAAACATTCAAAAGGCAATACATCAGTTGGCCTTCTACGACCCTCTCACTGAACTGCCGAATCGAGGCCTGCTGATTGAGCGTGTCCGACATGCCTTGGCAAATCAGGAAAAGACCGGCTTTGAGGGTGCGTTGCTATTCATCGATCTGGATAACTTCAAGAATCTCAATGACACGCTTGGCCATGAGCAGGGTGACCAGTTACTTAAAGTGGTGGCCGACAGACTGCGCAAGCAAATACGCCCCACCGACACCCTGGCCCGCCTGGGCGGTGACGAGTTCGTACTTTTGCTTGAGGGCCTGCCGCAGAATCTCGATACCGCAGCAGATCAGGCTAAATTGCTGGCACAGGACTCCATCGAACTGATCAGTAACTCCGTGCAGATTAATCATGCATACCATGTTGTCACTGCCAGTATCGGTATCGTGATGTTCTGTGACGGGCAAAACAACCCCGATGAGTTGCTCCAGAGATCCGAGCTGGCCATGTATGAGGCAAAACAAACCGGGCGCAACAATGTGCAGTTCTTCAATCCGATAATGCAGGCAGAGGCTACCCGACGGGCAACTATAGAAGCCGATCTGCGCAGAGCCATCGAGCTGAACCAATTACAACTGCACGTACAGCCGCAGGTAGACCAGGCTGGACAGGTACTTGGTATGGAAGCGCTCTTGCGTTGGACACATCCCCAGGAAGGCCCCATCCCTCCGGGTAGCTTCATTCCCATTGCCGAATCCAGCGGGCTGATCATCAGCCTTGGTGAGTGGGTCCTGCATGAAGCCTGCGATCTGCTGGAGGAGTGGGCACAACAACCCGCTATGGCCCATATGACCCTGGCGGTGAATATCAGTCCCAAGCAATTCCGCCATCCCGGCTTTGTGAAAACAGTCCTCTCGCGGCTGGAAAATAGCAGCTTTAGTCCCGAGAGACTCGAGCTCGAACTTACCGAGAGCCTGCTGGTGGAGGACGTGGAAGCCACAGCCGAGCGTATGCGCGTTCTGGGTGAGCACGGCGTGCGCTTCTCCCTGGATGACTTTGGTACCGGCTATGCCTCACTCGGCTACCTGAAACGCTTGCCGCTGTTCCAACTGAAGATCGACCAGTCTTTCGTACGTGATGTGCTGACCGATGCTAACGACGCCGCAATTATCAGCACCATTGTTGCGTTGGGCAACAGTCTGGACCTGCGGGTCATTGCCGAGGGCGTCGAAACCCAGGCCCAGAGGGATCGCCTATTGGAGCTTGGCTGTCAATTCTATCAAGGCTATCACTTCGGCCGACCGGGCCCAGCAGTCCGACTGATCAGAACGACGTGAACCAGCTGCAACGGCTGTGAGACGAGCGGCAGGTCCCAGCTATGGCATGCTGGCACACAGACAGCTAGAATACGCCGCTTTCCGCTTCCGTACGTATCCGGCCCCGCCGCGCAGCCATGAGGTTCAGCATGTCCCAGGTCCCCTCGACCAGCCCCAAAGTCGGTTTCATCAGTCTTGGATGCCCCAAGGCCCTGGTGGACTCCGAACGCATTCTTACCCAACTGCGTACCGAGGGTTATCAGGTTGTCCCCACCTACGAGGATGCAGACGTCGTGGTGGTCAACACCTGCGGCTTTATCGATAGCGCCAAGGCCGAATCCCTGGATGCGATTGGCGAGGCCATTGCCGCCAATGGTCGGGTCATCGTGACCGGATGCATGGGCGTCGAAGAAAGCGCTATCCGTGACGTGCACCCCAGCGTCATGGCTGTGACCGGGCCGCAACAATACGAGCAGGTAGTCAACGCCGTGCATGAGGTCATACCGCCTCGCGCTGATCACAACCCGCTGATCGATCTGGTGCCGCCCCAGGGCGTCAAACTCACCCCACGCCACTACGCCTATCTGAAGATCTCCGAGGGCTGTAACCACAGCTGCAGCTTCTGCATCATTCCCGGCATGCGCGGAAAATTGGTAAGCCGCCCTGTGGGCGAAGTGCTAAGCGAAGCTGAAGGCCTGGCTAAAGCCGGTGTGCGTGAGTTACTGGTTATCTCCCAGGACACCAGCGCCTACGGCGTGGATATCAAATACCGCACTGGTTTCTGGAATGGCAGGCCGGTCAAGTCACGCATGACCGAGATGTGTGAAGCGCTCAGTGAGCTGGGTATCTGGGTTCGACTGCATTACGTCTATCCCTACCCCCACGTGGATGAACTGATTCCGCTGATGGCCGAAGGCAAGATCCTTCCGTATCTGGATATTCCCTTCCAGCACGCCAGTCCGAAAATTCTCAAGGCAATGAAGCGCCCTGCGTTTGAGGACAAGACTCTGGCGCGCATCAAGAAATGGCGCGAGATCTGCCCCGAGCTGACCATCCGCTCCACCTTCATCGTCGGCTTCCCCGGCGAAACCGAAGAGGACTTCCAGTACCTGCTCGACTGGCTGACTGAAGCTCAGCTGGACCGTGTGGGTTGCTTCAAGTATTCCGACGTTGAGGGTGCGGCGGCCAATGAACTACCTGATGCCGTGCCTGAAGAGGTCAAAGAAGAACGCTGGGAGCGCTTCATGGCGCACCAGCAAGTGATCAGCGCTGAACGCTTGCAGCAGAAAGTCGGCAAGACCATCCAGGTGTTGATCGACGAAGTAGATGAAGAAGGCCCCATTGGCCGCTCTATGGCCGACGCGCCGGAGATCGATGGTAACGTCTACATCAACACCGAAGAAACCCTTCAGCCGGGAGATATCGTAAACGTCAAGGTCTTTGATGCCGACGAATACGACCTTTGGGCGGAACTGGCCTGACACCTGTCCATACGGATCGAGGAGCCCCTCGATCCGCTTACCGTATATTCCTGTTTTTGCTCATCTCGACTCTTGGCAGTTAGCCAGAACTGCGGCATTATTTTCATTGCTCGGTCGCTTTTCCGCACCCACCCCCCCGGCATGGATGCCCGATAGCCGTCTGCCCATTACATCTGAGAAAGGATTCATCCATGCAGCACTCCATTGCGTGCGTTATTGCGTGTCTTCTTGCGACTCTTCTGCTTTCAGCCTGCAGCGCTCCCCAGCCTACCCATGTCGATAACCCAATGAGGGTCAACGGCGAAGTGCAAAGCCCAAACCACATCCACGCGGCAAAGGGCTTTCTTCGCAACATTGGTGCCGGTGAGGCCTTTAATTTGGGGGTAATCAAGACTATAGCTATCAGAGGAATTGAAGAGCCCGGAATAGCCGAGCTAGCCAATCGAGCCCTCGCCGATGTGGATGCTGAAGATTTCGAACTAATGCTTGCAGAGATCTACGCTCGTCATCTGAGCTACTCGCAACTGGTAGAGCTTGAGAAGCTCTCTGCAAACAAGGGAGTTGAGCATTATTTCGAGCTGGTTTACCAGGCGGCATTTGCCGGGAAACCAGCGGACGACCAGACCTTGATGCGTCAGCTGAATGCAGACGAACTCACTCAGGTCATGATACTCGCCCAGAGCGACGCTTTTACTGCATTGAGCATGGTACAACCAGACATTGATCGTGAAATTGACGAAGCCGCTGGCGCATGGGGAGAGATGACCATGCGCAGGTACATTGACGAGCAGAGAGCACGGGTACTCAAGGAAATGCCCAGTGATATTCAAAGCAGAAAAAACATACCTGCAACACCTGCCCTGTCGCTGTAAAAGCAGCTCTGACGTTCAACTGTCCTCATCCAGCAGCGAGACGCCGAGCTTGAGTGCGGTGTCCGTGACCGCATCTACCGGCGTGCGGTATTCGCTGGCCATCCAATGCAGGGCGATATGGATGACGCCGCCGAGGATGCCGGCCTGAAGCAATTCGTCAAAGGGTTTGCCCGGTCGCGCAAGCACGCGGGCAATATCATCACTGGTAGCCTTGAGTGCTTTCTCTATTGCTTTGTCCACCGCGGGGCTGATGCCGCGAATCTCGATCAGCAACAGGCGGCCGATGGTGGGGTTTTCCTTAAGCGCCTGGAAAAAAGCTCTCAACATCGCCCTGCTACGCAATACCTGATCTTTTCCCGCGGCCTGGGCCGCCGCCATATTGTCTTCACGCATCCAGCACGCCGCCTGTTCATAGGCAGCAATCAGCAACTCATCGCTATGGGCAAAAGACTCATAGAAATAGCGCTGGGTCAGTCCTGCGGCATCGCATACCTGTTTAACCCCGGAATGACGATAACCGTTTTCTCCGTACACACGCACAGCGGCGTCTATCAGCTGTTGACGTCGCTGCGCCCTGCGCTCCTCCACCGCTGAGCCGCGGTAGCGTCTTTTGGGTTCTGGAGCGTTTCCGGTAGGAGCTGCGTTGGTTGTTGTATTCATGAATTGAATTCTGACAATAGGGATTGCCAAATCTTATATGACAATTTAGATTGTCACCACCACCCATTGTCGGGACATTCCCATGAGCACAGCACAACAACAACAATTTCAACCCTCGCCACTGGACGTTCTGATCATCGGTGCCGGTCTTTCCGGTATCGGCGCCGCCCGTGCGCTGACCGATCAGTGCCCGGACAAGCGCTATCAGATACTCGAGCGCCGCGCCGCGATAGGCGGCACCTGGGATCTGTTCCGCTACCCCGGTATTCGCTCCGACTCGGACATGTACACGCTGAGCTACAGCTACAAGCCCTGGACTCACCGCAAGGCCATTGCCGACGGCTCGGACATCAAGCGCTACATTGAAGAGATCGCCGAAGAGTCGGGCATAACCAACAACATCCGCTTCCAGCGCAAGGTCGTTTCTGCGTCCTGGTCCAGCGAAGAAGCCCTCTGGACTGTTCAATCCCTTGCCACTGATCAGCAGGGTACGGAGCATGAGGAGGTTGTGAAGGCGCGCATGCTCTCGGTGTGCGCCGGGTATTACAGTTACGACGAAGGTTATCGACCGGATTTTCCCAATGAGGCCGACTTCAAGGGTCAGATTATTCATCCCCAGTTCTGGCCCGAGAACCTGGATTACGCAGGCAAGCGTGTGGTCGTGATCGGTAGCGGTGCTACCGCGGTAACCCTGGTACCCGCTCTGGCTCAAACCGCCGCGCATGTCACCATGCTGCAGCGCTCGCCCAGCTATGTGGTATCCCGTCCGCTGGAAGATGGTTTCGCCCGCGGCCTGCAAAAATGGGTGCCTATGCCTGCGGCACACGCCCTGACCCGCTGGAAGAACGTGTTACTGGGCTCGTTCTTCTACCGGATCGCGCGCAACAAGCCCGAGATGTTCAAGCAGCGACTGCTGCACATGGTCAAGACTCAGGTAGGTCCCGAGCTCGACATGAAACACTTCACCCCCTCCTACAAACCGTGGGACCAGAGGGTGTGCGCCGTACCCGACGGAGACCTGTTCCACGATATTCGCGCCGGTCGTGCCTCCGTCGTGACCGATACTATTGAGTCCTTTACTGCGGATGGTATCCGCCTTGCTTCCGGTGAAGAACTCCAGGCAGACATCATCATTACCGCTACCGGCCTCAAGCTGAATGCGCTGGGTGATGTGCAGGTGAGTGTCGATGGTGAGGCAGTGGCCTTTGGCGAGCACACCGC
>NZ_CAXBOV010000030.1:0-46650 GCF_963977355.1 uncultured Halopseudomonas sp.
AGCCTCGACTAGAATAGCAATCCGCTCGTCAAGACGGTACTTACCGGATGCTTACGCTTTTTGCCGCAGTTCTTGGGCTGTTCATTTTTAGGGAATTGGTCACCGGGCGCATGTTCGCAGGACTGATCGTTGGCTTTATTGGGGTTGTGGTCCTTGCGACGCCAGAGATGGAATTTGGTAACGCTAGGTTCACAGGGGCCGTCTACGTTTTAGTCGGAGCCATTGGAACCGCTTTTGGGAACGTGCTACTTAAATATCAAGCTGGCAGCGATGATATTTACTGGGCCATGGGTATTCAGCTTGTCATCGGTTCGGCGTTCCTGGGCATCGCATCCGTGGGTCTTGGCGAGGGAATGGAGATTGACTGGACCTGGTCGTTTTCTGCGGCCCTCTTCGTTCTGGCCATTCCAGCGACGGCGTTGATGGTCGTGCTTTGGTATGCCTTACTCGCCAGCGCTCCGTTAAACAGCCTCAATTCGTTCACTTTTCTGACGCCCGTCTTCGGTCTTGTGATGGGCATATTGCTAGTTGGCGAAACCTTTAGCTTTGTGGAGGTTATCGGAATAGGAATCACCGTTATAGGCCTGGTTATCATTGTGAAGGCCCCACGACGTACCCCCGCCACTCCGAACGTCGGGTTCAGACGAATGTAGACCGCGACCTCTATTGAGAAAGGGCCTGGACTATGAAACCTTAGATAAGCGCTCTTCCGTTGCGTGCCATGTTCGATCGTCTTTTCGCGGCTACTCCATCGGCTTTTTCTTTGATCGAAGGGTTGATATAGACCCTGTGGCCGATTCATTCCATCCAGTTTGTTCATCAATACCGCGTCAGGGTTGCTGGCCCACCCCATTCAACAACTGGTACAGTTCGCTTTCTGTGGTTAATACCAGCGTGGTGGAATGATCAATCACCTTCTTGTAGGTTTCCAATGTCTTCACAAGGTCATACAGTTCACGTGATGACTTGGTTTGGTTGTAGGCCGCCGCGTAGATTTCTGTCGCCTTGGCATCGGCCACACCCTGAATAGATTGAATTTTTCGGTACGCTTCGGACTCAATGCGCTGCAGGTCCTTTTCCTTGTTGCCGATAATTTTGGCGGCCTCACCGGCACCTTCGGAACGAAACCGCTCAGCAATCTGCTGGCGTTCACTGATCATTCTGGCGTAGATTTTCTGCCGGACGCTTTCGTTATAGTTAATCCGCTTAAACCGGATATCGAGCAACTCAATACCAAACTCCGCCAATTTTACAGACGCGGCGGCAAAAATATCTTCTTCAATTTGCCGCCTACCGCGCTTAATCGGTAGCAATTTTCCAACGTCCGCTTCTGCCAGCAGGGGATCAACAGCAGGCGTTCTGTCTTTGGTGGTTCGGACAATTTCAATCAATTCGTGTTTGGCGACGGCGTTGCGGGTTTCACTGCCGAGAATATCCTCCAGTCGGGACTGGGCACTGCGCTCGTCCCGTAACCGTAGGAAATACTGCAGCGGATCTTTGATGCGCCAGCGGCCGAAGGTATCAACCGTGATATAAAGCTTGTCCTTGGTTGGCATATCGTTGGCGGAACCGTCCCAGAGCAATATCCGTTTTTCGATACGATTGACTTTCTGGATAAAGGGAATCTTTAATTTCAGGCCTGCTTCATTAACAATTCCACCCACGGGTTTACCGAACTGCGTCATGATCACCTGCTCGGTTTCGTTCACGGTGTAGAACGCTTCATAGGCAACGATCAGTAGCGGAAATAATACCGCCAGCGCGATGTAGATGAATCTGTTCATCGGGGTTCTCCTTGCATGGCGTTGAGTTGGAGCAACGGCAAAACGGACGCAGCTTTATCGTCGAGCACAATTTTGTTTTTCACGACTGGCAATACCTCCTGCAGGGTTTCTAGGTAGAGTCGCCGCTTGGTAACCCCCGGTGCCTTGATATATTCAGCCAGCAGCGCGTTAAATTTGGCCGCGTCCCCTTCCGCCTGATTGACACGCTGGATCGCATACCCTTCCCCTGCCTGGATGGAGCGTTCCGCCGTACCCCTGGCTTGGGGCACGGCCTTGTTGTACTCGCCGCGGGCTACATTAATCATGCGCTCCCGTTCCTGCTGCGCCTCGTTGACTTCATCAAAGGAAGCTTTTACCGGTTTCGGCGGATTAACGTTCTTGAGCTGCACCTGATCTATGCGCAAGCCCATTTCATAGAGGTTGACCACTTCCTGCATCTTGGTCTGGGCATTGGCCTCAATGTCCTGACGACCGATGGTCAACACTTCATCTACCGTACGATCACCGACAACTTCGCGCATCACCGACTCGGAAATGTCCCGCAGGGCATCCCCCGGATCGCGCACTTTGAAAAGGAAATCGAAGGCGTTCTCGATACGAAACTGAATCACCCACTCCACCAGCGCCGCATTCAAGTCGCCGGTAACGATAGTAGTTTCCAGCTCCCATTCCCTGGGATCGGACATCTGTCGCGTAAACGTCGCACCGGGCGTACCGAAGCCAAATTCTTCCTTGAGCTGACGTTTCACTGGGACCTGAACCACCTGATCCACACCGAAGGGAATTTTGAAATGCAGGCCAGGATCGACGACATAGTGGTAGTGACCAAAGCGCTGTACGACGCCGACGGATTCCGCCGAGACAGTGTAAAAACTGCTGTAGCCCAGATACACCGCGAGCGCGACGACAACACCCAAAGCAATCTGACGTGGTGAAATGGGTATGTCCGGCAATGATTGTTCAAACTTATCATTCATAGCTGTTTCCTTATCTTTGATTGCTTAGGTGGCGCGGTTTTGGCTGAATGGCGCTAGCTGGTGGTGGCATCGGAACCGACCACTAATACGTTGTTTCCCAAGTACTGATGTGGAGGAATAATCAGGTTGGTAGGGGCCGGCACTCCTTTAAATACCCGCCCGGCCAGATCGAACTTGGAGCCGTGACAGGAGCAGAAGAAAAGTGCATGCTTCACTCTGCTCTGCCATCCGGCTCATACACATCCCAAACGGGTACAAGGCGTTCTCAGGGACCGGGCCCGAGGTTCATTCACCTAAGTCATTTCATGCCTCTCCTCTGTTTATTTGCTGCATAACCACTGTGGCAATGGACTGCGCATCAGACTGATTCGCCCGTAATAAACCTGGCGTATCCAAAGTACCGCCTTGATTGCGGTAACCAAAAGCGATACATCGATCAACGCCAAGATCCAAAGGGCGGCAGACACCGAGCAATATTTCCGGTCGCAGGTGCGATACAAAAATGCGCAAACGAATGTCATCGGGAAACAGGCTTATGCGGGCAGCCACATCGCTGACATAAGTCTGCTCATAGAGGTCTCGCGGCTGCCGGAAGCGACCAGGTTCTAACAGATACGTTATGCGGCATTGAATACCTTGTTTAGACAAAGTGCGTTTTACTTCCTGACAAACACCTAATTGATAGGCGCCCACTGCGACCAGTTGTACCGGTGCACCGTCAGTCTTATCCAACGTCAATGCGCCCTGCGCTACCAACTGGGCTGCCTGCTTGGGTGTGAATGCTGTAACAACGTCATTTTTGGGAACCGTCATCCCCCAGACTTGACCATGGGTCTGATAACAGGCATCGAGGCAGGCAACTGCACTATTGGCATCGGCTGGATACACGACCCGCGCTATATCGCTCATTTCCCCGAGCAGCACCTCTCCGAAAGCAGAATCCTGATGGGATTGTTCGTTCTTGCCGTTCTCCCACAGATGCGAGGTGACAATCACCGGTACCGACAGCCAACCCGGTGCGCGTCCCAACGATTTTTGATGACGTGCAAAAATAATCTCCTGTCGCAAGGCACCGATCATTTTCATAGCGAAAGCTTCGTAGCTCACCACCAGGTTAAGTCCGCCTTTGTTAGCCAACGCTGCGCTGACTACCGCCTCTTCATTAAGCGCGGTAATTACCGATCCGTGAATGGATTCGGCCACGCCCTGTTCCGGCTTCAGCACCCGGTGCTTTAGCAAATCCAGTGTCTTGCCCATCCGGTTGCTGCGCAGCTCATCCGGGTTGCCGATACGGACCCGCCTATCGGGATTACCGAGGTGCCATTCACAAAAGCGTGTGTCCACCGCTGCCATCGGCGATGTCGGGTCGCCCTCGGTATGCCATTGTGGTTCTATGGGAGATTGAAGCCTGACGTTGCGCATACACAGGGCATGGTGTTTTTCCGGCGCTCGATTATCGGCCTCATGCTGCGCAATTTGTGCGTTGGCGAGCTCCAGTTCACCTCGTGGAAGAAATAATTTGGCTACGTGTTCGTTAAACAGGTTACGGGAGTGTTCATCGCTACCTGGGTTACCCGGCAGGGGTGTGCCGTGGGCGGCATTGGTACCGGCACCGTAAAAGCCGTAGCCTTTTTCTGTTTCCGCTATCAGGTAGGGCAATTTCACCGGATAGTGCATATGGCCTTCACGGATGTGCGCACTGCAGGCCTCCAGCCGCGCTTCCGATTCAAAAATACCCCAGATAAAAGCCGCCGGATCACGTCCGTCGATGGCGATGGGGTGAAAATCATTGTGTTCCAGATGCTCGTAGAACCAGGACAAACCGCCCTGCTGATACATGGTGGAGCGCTGGTCAATGCGCCTGCCATTGGCAATCATCACCGGTGTCACCAGCCCGCAATCCTCGGCGCGCCACCAGCGGCTGGCCCAGTCGCTACCGCGCTGTTCTTCAAAAGCACCGTCACTTAGAAACGCCACTAGCCGTTCCCCGGGCAGCGGCATATGCACATATTGCAGTTCGGCAAAACCCAGATAGCCGCCTTCAATCATTCCACCAGCGGTGTGCGGATTCACGTGGCTACCCAATGGAACACCAGGACGACCATCATCCGCTATGGCATAGCTGTAAAAATCCCGCGCCAACTGCGTCAGCCCTTCATCACTCAATGGATAGCGTTCAGACTGCTCCGGATAGAGGTTTTGCAACAGCACATTGACCGCATCGATGGCGGCCACGCAGTGCCCCTGTCCCATCAACCAGCTGCGGGTGATACCGGCCAGGCGATTGGCAACCATATAGCCCACATAGGCAGGCACCATATTCAGGGAGCCGCCGGTATGCCCCTGTGGGTTTGATTTAAAGTCGTCTGCATCGAGTGCGCTGCCGCTGAAATCCACTCTGTTGCTATAGGTCATATGCACTACCAACCACATGGCCGCACTGGCCAGGCGATCTGCGGCAGACAATATCTCCAACACTTCATCGATCTGTTTAAACCGCCCTGTACACAGCAGTTGCTGGCAAAGATCGAACACTCTCACCTGCGTTTCGTCCCGGTGTTGGATCACACCATAACCTTCCGCCCAGCGCCCAAAGGAGGGATAAGTATCGCGATATAACTTTGCCCGCTGTTGTGTCCGATGATCGTTTTGTTGATCTATGGCATACATGGAATTTCCTCAATCAGCCAACGACTGAAATTCATTCTCAAAAGACAAGTGGTGTTGTATGGAGCGCAACATGGAATCCGCCTCATCGGCGGCCACCACCCAACACTGCACTGTTGACGCTGGTTGCGATAAAATTAGTGGTAAAACGGATCGAGTCAGAGGCTCTTTTAACGTAATACCCAAGTGGGAAAGACCGGACAACAAGCGACAGCGAATATCGACGTTGTTTTCCGCAATACCGCCGCTAAGAACGACACCGTCCAGCCCGCCCAGAATGGCGAAATACGCGCCCAGTGTTTTCTGGAATCGATAACGGAAAAAATCAAACGCCAGTTGGTGTTGCGGCTGTTCACTCGCAAACAAATCCGCCATGTTATCGATTCCGCCGGACAGACCCCGCCAGCCGGATTCGCAATTGAGAACCCTGTCGGTATCCTCGGGCGTCCAACCCTCCTGCCACTGCAACCAGGTCAGCAAACCGGGATCGACATCACCGCTTCGCGTGCGCATGAGCAAGCCTTCATTGGGCGTAAACCCCATGGTGGTATCGACCGGTTTGCCATCGCGGATGGCTGTCATGGAACAGCCGCTGCCCAACTGCGCGGTCACCAGGGTGTAGTGTTCGATATCGGGATTCACTGTCTCCCAGTGTTTGACCATGGATTCATGAGCAAAACCGTGAAACCCGTAACGGCGTAATCCATATTTCTCAGTGAGCGCGACGGGCAGTCCATAAATCTGTGACAGCACCGGCAGGTCGCTGAAAAACTCACTATCGAAAACCGCAAAAACGGGAATGGAAAATCGGGTATTCCGAAGCTGCTCAATCGTTCAATGGCCGCCTTATTGTGCAGTGGCGCCATTGGTATCAGGGTTTGCAGTTGCCGAAAATTATCGTCGTTGATGGGTATAGGTTTATGATATTCAGAGCCCCCGTGTACGACTCTGATAATCACCGCGCGAACATCATGATTTGTCAGCACATCGGTCAGCCAAGGGGGCGCGCCAGGATAAGTCTGCGCAGCTGATTGGCCGACACCTGCTTGCCCAATAGCAACAGGCACCGTTGCACCCGCATATTCAAGCGCCGAGACGTTATGCGTGCTCCACTTGATGGATGAACTACCCGGATTCAACACCAACAGAACCGGTTTGTCATAGCGCGGCAAACTGCTCATCAGCTGGATAATCAGTCGGATGACTGCAAGCGGTTATAAATGGCCGCCAGCAACCACCCGGCGATACCCGCCACCACGAACCAGGCCACCAGCCCGATAACGACACCAGTGAGAGTCAAGTGCCAACCCATCTCATTCAGTTGCATATGCACCATTTCTCCGGACATGGACAACATCATGGAAGGCATTAACATCACCAGCAGACTGCAAGCCAGCCACAGTATCGCCGCGGTAATCGCGCTGGCCATCCCGAATTTGAACGCATTAAGTGTCATGATTATTCCTCCGTTTATGGTGGTGTATCTGTGAGAAATTAGTGTCTCTACAAATCCCCGAACCGGTTGGCAGACTGCGCCATACGCATCATTTCGTGCTCTTCCAGCGACCGGAGTGATTCCATCAACTCTTTGGCAGAGGTGATATCCGCCCTGGAGGCGAGATAGCGATACAGTTCAATCACCTGCTGGTGTTGATCGACTATCACCTCCATGATTTGCATGGCATCCAGCTCGGCAAAGGGCGCGTCGCAATGCGCATGCCGAACGATGGGGTGCTTTGCCACATATTCGTAACACCAGGTATTCAGTGCATGCTCGTCGCCTGAGGTTTCAAACCCGCTGACTACCTTGGTCAGTGCCTTCTCATGATCGGACAGATACGCAAGGATCATCCGGGCCCGTTCATCCATATTCTTGTCCGCACAGTGGGATAAACACTGGCTGAGGTGTTGGTGAAATTCCCGGGTCCAGTGCAGCACATCTTTTAAGGTTTCAATTTGCATAACTTTTTCTCCGCTGTGGATTATCTCTTCGATTACAGGCGCAAAATATCGCGATAACCCGCCACATTCACCGCAAACGTGGTGTGCTCCTGCAAGTGCACCCGCATGCCTTCAAGGGCTTCCGGGTCACCGTGAATCAGTTGAATTCGAGTAGTATCGGTCAGCGCTGACTGCTGTAACCACTGGGTCAGTTCGAGGTAGTCTGCGTGCCCCGACAAACCGGAGATGACTTTGACAGTGGCTCTCAACGGTACCCAGCCTCCGTGGATTTTCACCGCATCAACACCCTCCAGCATTTTTGCGCCGCGAGTGCCGCCCGCCTGATAACCGGTAAACAGCACCGTGGTTTTAGAACTGCCTAACAGGCGTTTGAAGTGGTGGAGAATACGACCCCCGGTAGCCATGCCGCTGCCAGCGATAACAATATGGGGGAAAGCCTGTCCGGCAATCGCCTTCGATTCGTCCACCGTGCGGGTATAGGTCACGCCATCGCATAGGCGGTAGCATTGCTCGTGACTCAACCGGTGCTGATCACTGAACTGGCAGAAAATATCCGATACTTTGATCGCCATGGGGCTGTCGAGATAGATGGGCATTTTGGGGATATCGCCCTGATCCATCAGGGTTGCCAACAGATGTTGCACGGCCTGCGCCCGCCCTACCGCAAAGGCCGGAACCAGCAACACGCCGCCGCTTTTGGCGACACGGTTAACAATTTCCGCCAACTGCTGAAACGGATCTTGGGTGTCGTGCCGGCGGTTGCCGTAGGTGGACTCCATCAACAGCAGATCCAGCTCCGGCAATGGCCGAGGGGGTTTCATCAGCACATCATCGAAGCGACCGACATCACCAGAAAAGCCGATTCGTTTCCCTTCCGCTTCAACGATAATGCTGGCGGCGCCGAGAATATGCCCGGCAGGCTGTAAATAAAAACGGATATCCCCGACCTCGATCTGTTCATCGAACTCCACGGACTGAAATAGCCTCATGCTGGCTTCCGCCGTTTGACGGTCGTAAAGCGGCTCAGGGTGCGCGTGCTTGCCCAATTTATGTTTGCTGTAATACTTGGCGTCTTCCTCCTGGATATGGCCGCTGTCGGCCAATAAAATCTGACACAGGGCCTTAGTGGCGTGATGGGTAAACACCGGGCCGCGAAAGCCGCGCTCGTATAGCACCGGGATATAACCGGAGTGATCCAGATGTGCGTGAGTGAGCAGCACCGCATCCAGTTTGTCGATGTCCAGGGGCAAGGTTTGCCAGTTGCGTTCCCGCAGCCACTTGTAGCCCTGGAACAAACCGCAATCGACTAATACGGTTGTCGTTTCAGTTTCCAGCAGAAATTTTGAGCCGGTAACGGTCTCGGTGCCGCCGACAAAGGTAATTTTCATAATGATTTCCCTGGCAATTTAAGCATGCTGATAACGGGCGCAATCAGTTGCGACGTAATATCAATAGCGTTGGAAGGATGGGGGATGGTATTGGATGTGACCAGTTGGCTCAGGCCTGAGGCCAGTAAGGTTTTATCGGAGTGATCGGCAAATATGCCGTGCACCGCCACGCACTGAATGTTGTCGATACCTTTGGACCGAAGTGTTTTAACGCATTCCAGGATTGTTTGCCCGCTGGAAATAACGTCGTCGATAATCACTGCCGTTCTATCCCTGAATTCGTTGATGTCGGGCAGCATCACTTCGACTTGGCGATCCCCGAAGCGCTGCTTTTCTCCAATCACAAAAGGATGTTGACTAAAGGCAGCAATCTCATCAACCCATTGCTCGCTTTCGCTGTCCGGCCCTACCAACAGTAGGTTGCTTTGCGTTTTGAGCCAGTGCGCCAATGCCGGAGCCCCTTGCACAACACGACTGGGTATGGAATAGATTTCATCCAGAGAATGATAGCGATGCAAATGTGGATCGACCGTAACCAGCCAATCAGCATGTTGAGAAAGGCACTTGGCAAAAATACGTGAAGTAACCGCTTCCCCATCGACAAAACGGCGATCCTGACGCATATAACTGAGGTAAGGCGCCACTAACCCCACTTGCGACGCTCCCAGCTCCCGCAGTGTTTCCAATAAAAACAACAACGGCAGGTATTTGATGTTTGGGTGTGACAGATCAGCCACCACAATACAGGCGCGATTTTCTACATCAGATTGAATACGCAGATAGGACTCCCCATCAGGAAACTGCCGAGCGTTAAACTCGCCAGGTTGACCACCAATCGCGTTACTGAGTGACTCAGCCAACGGATGATTGTTCAGGGAAAACACCACTGGAGATTTATCTTTCACAGCCATCGCCTCGCTCATCGTTCCTTCTCGACCGTAAAAATTGTCGATTGGCGATAAAACGCCATCGCATACTGTTGCTCTCCGATCGTATCGGAACAGAGCGTTAATAAAGGTTGTCCGACGGTGACCTTGTCGCCGACGCGAGCATGTAGACGCAACCCCGCAGCCGCTGTCGCCGGAGCGCCTGCCAGCTTCGCCAGACGCGCGAGTTGACGATTATCGATAGCGGTAAGTGTGCCCGCTGCTGTGGCTGCTTCGGTATGTTGGTAGCTGGCGTCAGGCAGGGCTTTCATCCCACCCTGCGCGGCCAAAATGCGCTGGAACTGCTGCCAGGCTTTACCTTCATCCAAAATCGCGATCGCTCTTTCCAGCCCTTGTTCATAACGCTCTTGATAAGCAAGTGAAAACAGATGTGCAGCCAGAAACAAGGCACGCTCCCGAAGATCCTGTGGTGCACTGTGCTCGCGCTGCAATACTGCCAGCACATCCCGCGCTTCTTCTACCGGGCCGATACCACGCCCAACCGGCTGACTACCATCCGTAATAAGGCAGCGAATTTGAATACCACAGGCGGCTCCCACCTGGGTAAAGAGTGAGGAAAGGCGCTCGGCGTCGTTCTGGGAACGCACTTTAGCGGTGGGGCCGACGGGAATATCTATCACCGCATGAGTGGAACCGGCAGCGATTTTTTTGGATAAAACCGAGGCGATCAACTGCCCTTCACCATCCAAATCCAGGGCCCGTTCAATGCGAATCAACAAATCGTCGGCCGGACTCAGGTTGACAGCGCCACCCCAAACAAGACAGGCATGGGTCTCAGCCACTACACGTTGAATCTCATTGAGCTCCAGATTGACGGTAGTCAGTGCCTCCATGGTATCCGCAGTACCGGCAGGAGAGGTGATCGCCCGCGAGGAGGTTTTAGGGATGGTGAGTCCCGCAGCGCTGACAATGGACACCACGAGCGGTGTGGTGCGGTTGCCCGGCAGCCCACCGATGCAGTGTTTATCAAGAACCATGGCTTCGTCTGGCCAGTTCAGCCGCTTACCACAGGCCACCATGGCCTGGGTGAGACTGATGATTTCATCTACGTCTAAACGGCTACCCGCGCACACACTGAGGAAACTGGCGATTTCTATATCCGAATAGCGGTGGTCGCTGATGTCCTCGACGATAGCGGTAATCTCTCGATCACTGAGTTTGTGCCCAAATATTTTTTTGCGAACCGCAGCGAGCGATGTCACCACAGGTGCATGACCGACAATAATCGCAGCGCCATCGATGGCACCCAGGCGGCGCATGGCAATTTTGGATAACCCTGCACTCCCCGAAACCAATACCTGTTCGTCCACCACATTCAACGTGGCGATAACGCTGTTTTCCCCGTACCGCAGCATGACACGGCTGTTGGCAATGAACCCTTCGGAGCGGCAGATATGGCAATCGCTACGCATATATACCACCGGTTCCTGGTGAGTGTTTATGCCCATGTCTGCTGCTTTAAGCTCGTTTACGGCATTCATTAACGTTTCCCACACGCACTAGGTGGTGACTTATGGCAGCTCCAAGGTTCACGTCTAGCATTTTCCTTTATGTTGCCATCAACAAATTTGCAATAATCTTCTTTATAGCGCGTCCACCAATCATGACTCACGTCAACGCCATAGTTTTTCAAAGTCTCTTCTATATCATCCAGACAAATCCTGGAGGCGTCATAAGCGAGACTCAGCACATGATTTTTTCCGTCAAAGGTAACCGCATCAAGACCATAAAGCTGATCTACCTCGGCAATAGCCGCTTGTAGCTTTATCTGGCCGACAGGTTCCAATTTTAAATGGCGCCTCACCAGATTGACTTCGGAGACACCCAACCTATGTTTTCTATCTCTCATTTATAGTTTCCTCGGACAGACAAAGTGAGCAAACAATCCATCTATTTTTTTGTTTAGGGGCGGGTTTGTTTTTCAGGCTCGGATTCATGCTCCATCATCGTTCCACCAATAGGGGAGATAGTTTTTTTCATCGGAGCACCTTCACCTGTTGGAAACATTTGTATCGATGTTAAAATCTGGGATCCATGCTGGCGTAACTTCCATATAGCTTCGATACTCATCACCAAATTCCTTCAGTGCCATGCGCTCCTCGCGCTTAGCGAGTCGCACGTAAACCACTACCAGAACCGGAAACATAATCACGGTAAGGATCGTCGGCCACTGCAACAGGAAACCGAACATAATCAGAATAAACGCAATGTATTGCGGATGACGACAGCGGGCATACCAGCCAGTGGTGGCCAGCGACCGGCTCTGCTGCGCCTTGTGCAATACGCCCCACGCTGAGGCCAGCAAAAAGAAGCCCATGATAATCAGGACGTTACTGGCGATATGCAGCGGATCAAAATGAGGGTTGCCTTCTAAGCCAAAAAGGGTATGCAGAAGATGGCCGTTCTCGTGAGAAAGAAAATCAATGCCCGGATATTTTTCCGCCAACCAACCAGAGAGAAAATAAATGGTTAATGGAAAGCCATACATTTCAGTAAATAGCGCAATAACAAACGCCGAAAAAGCGCCAAAGCTACGCCAGTCAGTTTTCGTTTGCGGTTTGGTAAAGCTGAAAGCAAAGAAAACAAATATCGCCGAATTGAGTATTACCAGCGTCCAGAGGCCGTATGCAGGTTCACTGTCCATAGCTCTTCTCCTGTTAGAATTATTTTAGTGATGATGCTCATTTTCCTTTCGACCGTGTTCCATCCCACGCTGATAGGCACCTTTGTCGGATTCATCCTCGTGCCGGCCATGTCCACCATGCATAAACAAATGCATAAACGGACAGGCCAAGAGAATCAAGAAAGGCATAAACTGCCAGACGTGTTGCCGGTGCTCAATCAGTAGAAAATAGCTTGCCGCTACAATTAAACCCAGGGCGGATAAGCCTTTAGGTGTCAACCAGAATGATGGTTTTTGGCTTGCCATATCACACCTCACTAATAAATTTGAAATGTTCTGCCTATTGAGCCGTACTGTTTACTGGTTGTCAGATCACTTATCTACATTCAGCTTTACCCGCTTGAGACGCAAAGAATTGCCGATCACTGACAGGGAACTGATAGTCATAGCGATCACCCCGATCATAGGATGGAGCAGGCCCACTGCGGCAATGGGGATGGCCGCCACGTTGTAGAACCAGGCCCAGAACAGATTTTCGACAATCTTGCGGAAGGTGGCGCGCGACAGGCGAATGGCCTCCACTACCTTCGATAACTCGCCTTTCACCAGGGTGACATCCGCCGCTTCGATGGCGACGTCGGCGCCAGCACCGATGGCGATGCCCACATTGGCCTGTTTGAGTGCCGGCGCGTCGTTGATGCCGTCGCCCACCATGGCCACCAGCTGTCCATATTTGTCCTGCAGCTTTTTGATGGCGTCTACCTTGCCTTCCGGCAAGACACCCGCCAGCACCTCGTCGATGCCCACCTGATCGGCGACGTGTCGTGCGGTGCGTTCGTTGTCCCCGGTGATCATGACGGTATGAATGCCCAACTGGTGAAGAGCGGCAATGGCAGCTTTCGAGTCTTCCTTTATGGTATCGGCCACGGCGACAATGCCGGCCGCGCGGTGTCCGACGGCCACCAGCATGGCGGTCTTACCCTCTTTTTCCAACAGAACCAGGGCCTCTTCCAGGTCGCTCAGCTCGATATCCGCTTCATTAAGAAGCCGGCGGCTGCCGACGCGAACGAGCTGGTCGTCGACCCGGCCTTCCACACCGCGGGCAGTGATGGCTCGAAAATCCCTCACGGTGGGAACTTCCAGGTTCTTTTCCCTGGCACCCGCCACGATGGATTGCCCCAAAGGGTGTTCGGAACCAGCTTCCACTGATGCGGCGAACCTAAGTACATCGGCCTCATTGAAATCGGCGGTGGCAATCACGTCGGTAAGTGCCGGCTCGCCTTTGGTGATGGTACCGGTCTTGTCGAGGACCACGGCCTTGATGTCCTTGAGGGACTGAATGGCTTCGCCGGAGCGGATCAACACGCCGCTCTCGGCGCCCAAACCCGATCCCACCATGATGGCAGTGGGGGTGGCCAGTCCCAAAGCGCAGGGGCAGGCGATGACCAGCACGGAAATCGCCGAGAGAATCCCCAACATTAAAGGAGAAAGCTCCGGGTTCACCCAAGGCAGGAACTCGGCACCCCAGTAGAGAATTGGTCGCAGCGGCTCAGCGAACAGCACCCACACCACAAAACTCGTCAAACTGATGAAAATAACTCCCGGGACAAATTTTGCGGTCAATTTGTCGGCAAATTCTTGTATGGGCACCTTTGAACCCTGTGCCTGCTCTACCAACCGGACGACCTGTGACAAAAAGGTATCGGCACCCACCCGGGTGGCCCGTACCTGAAGCATGCCTTCCTTGTTGATGGTCGCACCAATCACCCCGTCACCCGTCCCTTTTTCCACCGGCACTGACTCCCCGGTGGCAATAGATTCATCCAAATGGCTGCTACCCTCGACGATCTCGCCGTCGGTAGGGACCTTGGCGCCGGGCCGGACCACCATGATGTCTCCCACTTGTAATTCTGCCACAGGGACTTCAACTTCCTGCCCGTCCCGCAACACAGAGGCGGTCTTGGCGCCGAGCTTCAGCAGCTTTTTGATCGCCTGCGACGCTCTACCCTTGGCCCGAGTTTCAAGGTAGCGGCCGAGCATGTGGAATGTCATGATGGTGGCGGCCATCTCAATAAAGGAGGTCATGGGATAGACAAAGCCCACCAGTCCAATCAGATACGGTGGCAGGCTGCCCATGGAGATGAGCACGTCCATATTGGCGGTACGGTTGGTTAGGGAGCGCCAGGAAGAGCGATGGGTGGCCCACCCGCCGCTGAGGAACACTACTGGAAAGGCAAGCAGGGCCACCCATGCCAGGTACCCTGGTACTGACATCCAGAGCATGTGTACCATCATCAGCACCATGATGAGGGTAGTGGGTATGGCGGCGAACCACAGGCGCTTCCATGCCTGGTCGAGGTAGCGCTCCTCGATAGCTTCGTCCACTGCCGTGTCCGCTTGGGCCCGGCTTTGACTAATGCCTGCCACTTCGTACCCTGCCTTCTCAATGGCAACTTTGATCCTTTCCGCATCCACCGCTGCCTCATCAAAACGAACCGTCACCTTGTGATTGGCAATGTTGGTGGAAATGTCCGTGATGCCGGCGAGACGTTTGATGGAGCTGGAGACCAGTCCGGCACAATGATCGCTGCCCATGCCGGGGACAGTGAGACTGGCCTCACCTCCAGTCTCTGGTGTTGAAGATGTCGTGCTGGTCACGTCGTAGCCAACTTTTTCAATGGCGCCTCGGATCTGGTTGACGCTGGTCAGGTTGGCGTCGAATTCAACGTCGACGCGGTGATTGGCGATATTAGTGGTGAGGTTGATGATACCCGTTAGCCGCTCAACCGAAGTGGTGATCAGACCAGCGCAGTGGTTACTCCCCATGCCTGGGACTATCAGTTGAACGAACTTACTTATCGAGCTGTTGACTGATTTCGACGAGGGAAAAGTTGTGGGGTGATCCATGTATCTCTCCGACTTTCAGACCATTTTTTACCGAAGGGGGAGTCTCTTTTCAATTTATCAAGCAGCTAACAAACCAGATTTCACGCCTGTAACATGCTTAGACTTACCAACTGCTAATTACTCCAACCATCAGCCATAAACTAATTGATTTGGGTCGAAGGAAAACCCGCTCGATCCAACGCCTCTATTAGAGCGTTAGACTCGACCATGCCAACGACCGAAGCGACACCCGTCGCCAAGTCCATACATGCGTCGCTTACGCCGGAGACAGAGCACAGCGCTTGCTCAATGCTTCTTACACAACCACCGCACGTTGCGCCCTGCACCTGAAGCCGCTGCAGCGGGATATCGCTATCTGAGTCAACACTGCGCCGAGTATTAGCTGCAGTGGATGACTTGCTGGCGCAACAGCAGCCGCCCCGGTAATGAGTAGGGTTCTCGAATTTCTGTGTATTCATGGCAAATCCTCTATGTTGATTTACTGGGCAAACTCTTCAATCAGGTGACAGATCATATGGCCAGTCGGCACCTTATCTGGCTTTTGGCTCCACTCGGTCACGGCCTGCTGCATCCGTTCACGCAGTTGCAGAGTATCCAGAAACCGTTGTTCAGTTTCATTCAGACGTTGATCAATCAAATGGCGAACGGTCGGGCAAGGCGATCTCTTCTTATCTGCGTGGTCCAAAATCTCCTGAATATCCCCGACAGAAAATCCCAGTTGCCGTGCACTCAGCACGAATCGCAAGCGACTGTAATCCTCTTCGCTATAATCTCGATAGCCATTGATTTTGTTCTTAACCGGTTTCAGAACCTTTATCCGGGTATAAAACCGCACAGTATCGGACGTAACTCCTAAACGTCTGACTAGTTCGATTACTCTCACACAGATCTCCTCGCAGCCCGGTTTTTCTATCGCAGGTCTCAGTTTAAACCGAGGATCTGTTGGTAATATTGATGTGAGTCAATCCTGAGTTATAGACCGAAGAGTAAATCAAAAGAATCTATGCTGTTTTTTTATTACCATACACCTGTGTCCAAGACACAGGTAAAGCAGTTTTCGTGACCAACCATCAGGCTGGCGGTGTTTCTCGTACTCGTTATTTGTTGTGCCAGCCGCTAGCTTATACGTCCGCAATCGTAATATTCGCCAGATTTCTCTTCCTGTGACTTCGGCGTTGAGCAGTTCCTGACCGTCCGCAAATTCCGAGCCATTACTTCGATAATATCTCCCGCCAACCTAGGGACGGTCTGAAAAAGACTTTCTGAACGGTCCGTTGACAGCCATCAATTTATCTGCATCAGGCATCCAAGCTGAAAAGCGTCAGAGAGGTTAGAATATTCCGTCGTAGCTGTGCACAATGGGTCACTGCCTAGGAGTTGAGTCGTGAAAATTTTGATTGCCGAGGATGAACCCAAGACTGGCGTTTACCTTAAACAAGGTCTGACGGAGGCTGGGTTCGTTGTTGACCTGGTCACCAATGGAATCGATGCGGTCCAACAGGCTTTTGATGACGAATACGACCTGCTCATCCTCGACGTGATGATGCCAGGATTGGATGGCTGGGAAGTACTTGAAAAGGTCCGAGCGGTCGGTAAGGAGACACCTGCACTGTTCCTGACAGCGCGTGATCAGGTCGAGGACCGGGTTAAAGGGCTGGAGCTAGGCGCAGACGACTACCTGATCAAGCCCTTTGCCTTTTCAGAGCTGCTGGCCAGAGTAAGATCGTTGTTACGGCGTGGGGCCGGCACCCAGGTCCAGACGACTTTGACCGTTGAGGATCTTCATCTTGACTTGCTCAAGCGAAGAGTAGAGCGCGGCGGGAAGCGCATCGACCTGACTGCAAAGGAATTCCTACTCTTAGAACTCCTTCTCCGCCGCCGGGGCGAGGTCTTATCGAAGTCGCTCATCGCCTCGAAGGTGTGGGATATCAACTTTGACAGCGATACCAACATCATTGAGGTTGCTATTCGCCGCCTGCGCGCAAAAGTCGACGATGAGTTTCCCGTCAAGTTAATCCATACCGTGCGGGGTATGGGCTACTTTATCGATGCTCCAGAGGCCCGCTGAAATGCCTGCCTGGCTAGCCCTTCGCCGCCGGGAGCTTCAGGTCAAACGTGGTAACTCCGTCGCCAGACCTGCAGCCGACCGATCCCTCATGCGCCTCCACTATGGAACGAGTGATCGCCATGCCTAGACCGACATTCAAAGTACTCCCCTCCCGGCGGGCGGTATCGATTCGGTAGAAACGATCGAATAGCTTTTCGATATGCTCCGGCGCAACGGTCGGTCCTTGGTTGGTTACCTTGAGACGAACCCATTGAGCTTCTTGCAGCACCTGGATATCGATGGTTGTGCCTGACTCTCCGTAGCGAACCGCGTTTGACATCAGGTTACTGATTGCCCGGCGCAGCATGAGGTCGTCTCCTCGCACCAATGTCTTTCCGCTGCTGTGCAGCGCTAGCTTTATATCTTTTTCTTCAGCGGCGTATTCGTAATATTCCAGCACACCTGAAGCGACCGAAGTCAGATTCTGAGACTCGAAATTCAGAGCGATCATACCGTTATCGGCCTTGGCGAGAAAAAGCATGTCGTCGACCATTCGTGACATTCGGCGAAGCTCGTCAAGGGTCGAAAAAAGAATGTCCTTATAGTCACCGTTCTCTCGCTCCTTCATCAACGCTACTTCGGTCTGCGTCAACATACTATTGAGCGGTGTTCGCAGCTCATGCGCTATATCAGCAGAAAAACTGGAAAGGCTTAGGAACGATTGATCTAGACGCTCAAGCATCGCATTGAAGTTGCCCACTAGCTCATGCAGTTCCACCGGTATCGGCTCGGGAGGTATACGGGTATCCAGGCAATTGGCGGTAATGGTTGAGGTTGTCTTGGACAGCCGGGAGATCGGCTTAAGCCCACGCCCAATCAATGCAAAGCCGAGGGCTCCGCTCAGCACTGCGCTGATGAGAAGCGTATACACAAACCATTGACGGATCATTTCAAAAAAATGGTAACGGTGCGTGATATCAAGCGCGAGGTGTATCGTCGCTACTTGGTCATTGGCCCATCCTTCAATCACCTGAGTAGTGCCGGTGTATAGGTGGTCGCCGAGTTGAACCTGCCACTCGCCCAAGCCACCGAGGCTGTACATTGGCAGTTGTTTTTCCGTCAGGTTGTGATGCGAATAAACCATGCGACTGTCTATTGTGATCGCGGCAGCATAGCCGTATGAGTTATCCAACAACTCGTCGATGACCAAAGCCGTGGACGGATCGAAGGGGGCACTGCGCGCTAGGACTGTTTTCAGCGCTTCGAGTTTGTGGCCGAGTACCTGGGCATCCTGTTTCTTGAAATGTAGATGGCAAAAATAATCGAAACTCAAAGCTGCGAACGCCAGCACTGCTGTTACGACCACCATAAAAAGAAGCGCCATTCTGCCGCGCATGGACAACCTGGTCATAACTGCGTCTCGCTCATTTCAAAGGCTGGGGTAGTGACGACCAGACAATCTGTCCTGTCCACCCAGCACCTGACGCCGGACAAACCATAATTGCAAAAGCGGTAGCACGATCCACTGGGCTATGGGCGACAAGCCCACATTGGTAAAGGGCAGCATCGGCATGGATTGGGCATAGGTCCAGCGTTGTAATGGGCCCGTAGCCAAAAGCTCGAACACGACAGTAATCAGCAGCCCAGCAACCAGGAAAATACCTAAGGGCAGACGCCGATTTGCCAAAAACCAATACCTTGATCGGGCGACTGCACTAGCAGTCCAAAACGCTGCAAGAGAAATAATCACGTCGCCGCCGGTAGCTTTGGTGCAGTGCAGAATAACGTAAAAATAGTGAGCGTCGTCGAATCCTGCGAATAACGGCAATTGCATCAGTTCCCAGATAAAATGCAAAAAGAATGCAAAAATCGCGACGTGCAGCTCGGGCAGGTTCAGTACTTTGTTAATAAGCAGATCTCCTTCGCTACGCAATCAAACGGACCAATAGCACCCTGTGAATGATGCATGACGCTGTAGTCCTTATCATAGCCGAAGAAAAAGGGGCTCGACACCGAGCCCCTCGTTTGCGTTACCTCGTTTGAGTGCTCATCGAGTCCATCATCTGGCGACAGTATCTCATCAACTCGCGCATTTTAGACATCATGCACAATTATTCCAGTGCCCCGCTTATTGGTTTATTAGCAATGATGTTCATCCTTGTCCCAATATGGGTTTTGGTGCGCCATCTGCGGCACCATGGAAGGCGCTTGAGCATCGGGCACACCGCTCATTGCGTAATCACTACCATCTTCGGCCATTGCTGCAGTAGCCGCGAACGCCAGAACCAGCGGGAAAAGCACTTTAGTAAATTTGTTCATGTGACACCTCTCTGTTGGGAATAGGTACAGCTTACGGGTATGAACCTGACGACAAGCTGTTGGCATCCTTACAGTTATGTAATGCTTGAGCGGGATGGCTACCGTACCGACCTGGTAGATAGCCATCTCCTTCTTTTAAAGCTGCTTGATCGACGTAATGGTAGAGTTCATCCCTTTTGAGGTGAACTCGAACTCGATCTCATCACCTTCCTGAAGGTCCTCAAGCTGTTCGACAGTCGCCTTGAACCCCATGACCATGGCGGGCCATTGAAGCTCCGGTACGGGTCCGTGAGCGATGGTTACAGAGCCTTTATCTTGCTTGATCTTGCGCACGGTGCCGGTTGCCTTCGCGGTCTGCGCCTCAGTATCCGACTGCTCCATTTTCATATTGTCCATGGGCATGCTTTGTTTCATGTCCATACCTTTCATCTCTTCGGCAAAGGCTGCCGGGGTCAGGACCATAGCGAGAACGAGTGTCAGTTTGGTTTTCATATTGAATCTCCAGGTCGTGGTTTGCCTTGCTTAATGGACCGCCGCCTCATCAGGAGATAAGCCGCCGGCAGTACAAATAGGGACAGAAGTGGTGCGGTAATCATGCCGCCGACCATTGGCGCGGCAATCCGGCTCATGATTTCACTACCGGTACCGCTGCCGAGAAGGATCGGAAGCAGGCCGGCGATAATGACCGCGACAGTCATTGCCTTGGGCCTTACCCTCTGTACGGCACCTTCGCGGATCGCTTCAAGAAGTGCAGGTCTGTCCGCATGTCCTGCGTTCACGCGATCGTTCCAGGCATTGGTCAGATAAAGCAGCATGATGACGCCAAACTCGGCTGACACTCCCGCGAGTGCGATGAACCCCACGCCCGTAGCCACTGACAGATTGAAATCCAGCAGGTACAGGAACCAGACACCGCCAGTCAAAGCGAATGGAAGTGTCGCCATGATCAGCAGGGCTTCGCTGAAGCGATTGAAGATGAGGTACAGCAGCACGAATATGATGAGCAGCGTAGCCGGCACAACCATCTTCAATTTCGCATTGGCGCGCTCCATGAACTCGAACTGGCCGGAATAGCTTATGCTCATGCCTGAGTCCAAGGGCACTTCGTTGCCGATTCTGGTACGCAGGTCCTCCACCACTGCAGCCATGTCGCGATCACGCACGTCTATGTAGACCCAGCCAGTGAGACGGGCGTTTTCGCTTTTGAGCATCGGAGGGCCATCTGTAACCTTGATCTGCGCAACCGTTCCGAGAGTGATCTGACTTCCCTCCGGCGTGTAGATCGGCAGGTTGCGCAAGTCGGTCAATGAATCACGCCATTCGCGCGGATAGCGCAGACTGATGGGGTAGCGAGCCAGACCCTCTACCGTTTCGCCAATGTTGGCACCCCCGACCGCACCCGCCACAATGGACTGCACATCGGAAATATTCAGTCCATAACGTGCAGCCGTGCTGCGGTCAATATCGACATCGATATAGCGTCCACCTGTGAGTCGCTCGGCGACAGCCGAACTAACCCCGGGAACCGTCTTGGCGATGCGCTCGACCGCCTGGCTGGTCTTGTCAATCTGCACCAGGTCCGAACCGTATATCTTGACCCCGATCGGACTCTTGATACCTGTAGCCAGCATATCGATGCGGTTGCGAATAGGCGGTATCCACAGGTTGGCCAACCCAGGCACCTGCACAGCCTTGTCGAGTTCCTCCACCAGCTTCTCAGGCGTCATTCCGGGACGCCATTGATCCTTGGGCTTGAACTGGATGGTCGTCTCAAACATGGTCAGCGGGGCCGGATCGGTCGCGGTGTCAGCCCGACCCGCCTTACCGAATACGCGC
This sequence comes from uncultured Halopseudomonas sp., assembly GCF_963977355.1. Taxonomy (NCBI): domain Bacteria; kingdom Pseudomonadati; phylum Pseudomonadota; class Gammaproteobacteria; order Pseudomonadales; family Pseudomonadaceae; genus Halopseudomonas; species uncultured Halopseudomonas sp. The sequence continues at coordinate 21,458 of NZ_CAXBOV010000030.1, forward strand.
TTTACTTCAGGCACGCTTTTGATCATGCGGTCGGTCTGCTGCAACAGCTCCGATGCTTTCTGAACCGACAGGCCGGGCAATGCAGTTGGCATATACAGCAGGTCCCCTTCGTCCAGCGGCGGCAAGAATTCACCACCCAGCCGGGAGATCGGCCAGAGTGCGGTCAGAAAAATAGCGAATGCGACCACGATGGTTGTCTTAGGCCAGCGCAGTACTGCTTCGAGAGCTGGCTGATATATCCAGATGAGCCCACGATTGATTGGGTTGCGATGCTCGTCGGGAATTTTACCGCGGATCCAGTACCCCATCAGCACCGGAACCAGGGTGACCGACAGCCCTGCGGCTGCCGCCATGGCATAGGTCTTGGTGAAGGCGAGCGGGCCGAATAGCCGTCCTTCCTGGGCTTCCAGTGTGAAAACCGGAATAAACGACAAAGTGATAATAAGTAGACTGAAGAAAAGAGCTGGACCGACCTCGACCGCTGCATTGGTGATGACTTTCCAGTGTTCGGCGCCCTCCAGTTTCTTGTCGAGGTTTTTCTTGTGCCAGGCTTCTATGTGCTTATGGGCGTTCTCGATCATCACAATCGCCGCGTCCACCATGGCTCCGATCGCGATCGCGATCCCCCCTAGAGACATGATGTTGGCGTTAACGCCCTGGCGCTGCATGATGATGAACGCGATGAGAATTCCGATGGGCAGGGAGACAATCGCGACCAGCGATGAACGCAGATGCCAGAGGAACAAGGCGCAGACCAGTGCAACAATAGCGAACTCCTCAAGCAGCTTGAAACTGAGGTTGGCCACTGCGCTGTCAATCAGTGTGCTGCGGTCATAGGTTGTCACCACCTCGACCCCATCAGGCAAACTTTTCTGCAAGTCTTCAAGTTTGGCTTTCACCGCGGTGATGGTATCGCGGGCATTTTTCCCGCTACGTAGGATCACTACGCCACCCACCACCTCGCCCTCGCCGTCCAGTTCGGCAATCCCCCGACGCATCTCCGGGCCTAGTTGAATATGCGCGACATCGCCAAGCGTTATCGGCGTGCCGGTAGCGCCAAGGCTTAGCGGAATGCTGCGAAAGTCCTTCAGTGAGGAAAGATAGCCGGAGGCGCGAACCATAAACTCGGTTTCGGCGAGTTCCAGCACGCTTCCACCGGTTTCCTGGTTGGCCTCTTCAACTGCCTCCCTGACTTGCTGCTGAGTGATTTGCTGGCTGGCCATCCGTACCGGATCTAAAACCACCTGATATTGCTTGACCATACCGCCAATGGGCGCGACCTCTGCAACGTTGGGGAGGGTTTTGAGCTCGTAACGCAGGAACCAATCCTGTAACGACCTCAGTTGAGCAAGGTCGTGTTGACCAGTGCGATCCACCAGAGCGTACTGATAGATCCAGCCTACCCCGGTGGCGTCAGGGCCCAGCGATGGCGCAGCGCCTTCGGGAAGTCGGCTCTGCACCTGGCTTAGGTATTCGAGCACCCGCGAACGCGCCCAGTACAAGTCTGTGCCATCCTCGAAGAGAACATACACATAGCTATCGCCGAAAAATGAATATCCCCGAACGGTCTTTGCCCCGGGAACCGACAACATGGTCGTTGCCAGCGGATAGGTCACTTGATTTTCAACAATCTGGGGAGCTTGTCCGGCATAAGGTGTGCGGACGATGACCTGAACGTCCGACAGGTCGGGTAGCGCATCAATAGGTGTGTTCTGGATCGACCATATGCCCCAGGCAACCGAAAATAACGTCGCCAGCAACACAAGAAACCGGTTGGTTACTGACCATCGAATGATCTTGGCAATCATGGCTGGTCTCCGAGTTGCTCGATCCGTTCGATAACAAGGCCTTCATCGGTTTCGCTGACGCCGACCCGAACCCGGGTACCTTCTTGCAGTCCTTCCAGCAGGGCGGTATCTGCGACTGAAAATGCCATCGTCATACCCGGCATGTTCAACGTTTTGAACGGACCATGGGACAAGTTGACCATGTCGTCCTCCAGTCCCACGATGGTGCCCTCGGCCTCGTGTAGGGCTGAGCTGGTAGTGCCCGGAGCTTGCTCTGGCCCGACGGTCAATCCGCGCAGACTGGCTTCGGAATCGAGCAAAAACTGTCCGGACGCAACAACGCGCTGCCCCTCATCAAGGCCGGAGATCACTTCCGTCTTGAAATCGGTTTCCCGGCCAGTCATGACCTCTACCGGTCTGAACTTGCCATCATCCTCAGCGAGCATAACCAGGGTTCGCCGACCTGTTCTGATCAGTGCTTCGGTGGGGACCACCAGAGCTTCAGCTTCATCGCGGCTCAGCGTCACGTCGGCGGTCATGCCGGGGCGCAGGAGCTGGTCGGGATTGGGCAGCACGACCCGGACCCGAACAGTCCGGCTGTCCAGATTGGCCTCGGGCAAGATCGCCGCGACAACGCCTTCCAGGCTTTTGCCTGGGAAGGCAGGCAGCCTGGCCTCAACCTTTTGTCCCATCGTCAGGTTGCTCGCTTGAGCTTCAGGAACTGCAACATCCAGCCAGACCTTATCCAGACCATTGATGCGAGCAAGAGATGCTCCCGCAGGCAGCGTCATTCCTTCTCGGACATCAAGCGAGCGCAGTACACCGCCGATGGGGCTTGTAATGGTCCAGCTAATGCTGGCCTTGCCGCTACGCTCCAGCGCTGCAATATGCTCTGAGGGCATCCCGGCAAGACGCAGGCGCTGACGCGCTGCAGCAAGCAGTTGCGGCTCGCCCATGCCGCGCAATGCCAGATACTCCTCCTGGGCGGCCAGCCATTCAGGGAACAGAAGGTCGGCCAGCGGCGCATTTTCAGCAATCACGTCTTCCGGTGCGAGGTCGTAAATCTTCTCGACAAAACCAGCGCTGCGGGCCTGCACAATGGCTACATCACGCTCATTGTAGGCCAGGGTGCCTACTGCTTCGACGGTCTGGCTAATAGATTCCCGAGTGACCGGCGTGACCCGCATACCCAGATTTTGGGTCACTGAGGGGTCGATGAGCATAGAAGCACTATCGCCACCCTCCTCGGCATAACGAGGCACTAGATCCATGTCCATGAATGGCGATGGACCTGGCGCGTCAAAGCGTTGCTGTGGGTACATGGGATCGTACCAATAAAGCACTTCTTTCTCGCTCTGCTCGGCAGACTGAGCCTGAGCGCTGCTAGCAATAACACTGATCCCGGCTACTGTGCCCGTAATGAACATGGGCAGGCTAATCAACAGCGCTAATCGCTTGAACCGAAATATCATGACTGGGTATCTCCAAAAGAAAAATGTAGGCGGGCGTTGAGCATCGAGCGCTCTCCGGCGAGCTCGACGCGGCGCAGGCGCAGGTCAATAAGTTCCTGCCGCGCAGCGATCACTGTGGTAAGTTCGCCGCTGCCTGACCGGTAGTCGGCCATAGCCAGACGGACCTTCTCTTCAGCGAGCGGAAGCAATGTCATTTCGACTCGCGCAAGCGCTTGCTCGAGTCGTTGCATTTCAGCAAGCTCGGTAGCAAGCTCCTGGTTATGCATGCGCAGCGTGGCTTGCCGTTCGGCTTCAACTTCTGCCAGGCGTGCGCGCTCAGCGGATATTTTCGGATCCTGCCTGGAACCCGCAAACACTGGCAGATCGAAGCTGACGTTGAAGCTGACCATGTCGCCGAATTCACTGCGGCGCTTATAATCCAGCCCCCACGCCCAGTCAGGTCTCTTCTCAGAGATTGCTTCGGCAATCTCCGCTTCAGCACGGTCAAGCATGGGATCGAAAGCCAGCAGCTCAGGATGTCGGTGCAAGTTGTGTCGATAGTGGTCAAAGTCCGCCGGCCACGCAGGCCAACTGCCCTCAAGAGGCTGGCTTGCAGCCGCACCGATCCAACTACGCAGCTGCGCACGGGCAACTGCTTCATTGCGAACCAGTACATCCTGCTTTTCTGCTAGAAGAGCCGCTTCTTGCTTAGGCAGAACGCTGTCGCTGGACAGCCCTCGACCAGACGCAATCCGGGCCTTGACCGCTTGTGCCAGAAGACGATTCTCTGCGTACAACTCATCGAAAATGCCTAGCTTCTGCTCGGCCGATAGCGTCGCAATCCAGGCTTCAGCCGTGAATTGACGAACCTGCAGACGTTCTACCGTTCGCTCCACACGGGCCAGCTCCACCGAAGCTTCGGCAGTCCTTACGCGTGCTCTGCGCTTGGCTCGGTTGGGGACCTCTTGCATAACGCCGATCATTTGCGCGGTCATCCGTTCAGCGCCCAAGCGCAGGCTGGAGTCACCTTCGATAGGAAGATTCTGTACGCCGACGCTCAAACGCGGGTCAGGCAACTCGCCAGCCGGCGTGACCAGGTTCTGGGCAGCTTGCAGGCTCGCGTTACGCGCAGCCAGGGATGGGGCTTGCTGTTCGGCAAGCTCAATCGCTTCTTCGAGCGTGAGTGCGGCCGACATGCCAGGCACTGCACCCAAGCCAATAATCAGGGCGGTCGCATACTTGCGCACCCGTTGAATTCGGTGATTCATATCTCGATTCCGTTGATGTTCTAGCGCATGCCATAGGCGTGCCTTGACCGCCTGTTCCTATCGATCAGGCGAAACTAGGTGACACAAGCAAAATCAGCGGCGTGGAGGATGCCAAACAATGTCAGGCGCTCGAAAAGGAGCCTGACCCGTTAGGAGCAAAGCGGGACGGGGGGGGAGCGTCGGTGATACGACCTTGTCGAGCGCGAGCTGGAGCAAACTACTGGTTTTACATTCTTGCCCATTTTCACAGACCGAGGTGAGCTCGTCTGGATCACAACACTCGCGCGAAGGAGTTGCCAGTTCGGGAGCCGCGACATCGGAAATTATGCTCGAGGGGCTCATGTCGTGATGGGTATCGAACGCCATGGCCTGCGCCGTCCCATTGATGGGAAGCGCGAGAAACATAAGCAAAGCGATCAATACTTTTCTGCACGTCATCATAGGCTCTGGCCATTGGGAAGCGAAGCGGGGTGCACCCGGTTCTACTCCCCTTTTCTCCCCTAGAAACTGAGACTGATGGTATCAGAGCTCGCTGACGCAAAACTGAGCTGAAGATTACATTTTTGTCAGTCTCAAATTTCACAGTCATTCGATATGGGAACGCTGCAAGCGCAGCGCATTGAAGACAACCGATGCGGAACTTAAGCTCATCGCCAAAGCCGCAATCATTGGCGACAATAGCCAACCGGTGAAAGGATAAAGCACGCCTGCCGCGATTGGGATGCTTAGTCCGTTGTACAAAAACGCTAGTAGTAGATTCTGGCGCATGTTTCCTACCGTCTTGACCGACAAGGCGCGCGCTCGCAAAATCCCCATAAGGTCTCCTTTTACTAGCGTTACCTGTGCGCTGCTCATCGCCACGTCCGTCCCTGTCCCCATGGCTATGCCGACGTCCGCTCTGGCTAGAGCAGGCGCGTCGTTGATGCCATCCCCGGCCATGGCCACAAATTGGCCTTCGTTCTGTAAGCGCGACGCAAGCTGCTCCTTGTCCTGAGGTTTGACTTCGCCATATACCTCGTCGATGCCCAAGTCCTCCGCGACTGCTTTCGCTGTAGTCAATCCATCCCCGGTCGCCATGATTACTCTGATGCCCTCTTCATGTAGCCGAGACACTGCTTCCTTGGAGGTCGGCTTGATTGGGTCAGAGACCGCCAACACCCCGGCGAGCCGGTCATCGACTGCCAGGAACATAACGCTGCTGCCGCGTTGGCGGAGCGCTTCTGCTTTGCCCTTCAGCGGAGCGACGTGGATACCCGCCTCTTCCATCAAAGCGGTATTGCCCAGCTGTAGCTGGCGACCCTCGACTTGACCGCGAACGCCGATGCCTGAACCTGATTCGAAGGTATCCGGCTTGGTTAGTACAATACCTTCAGACCGGGCATGGTCAACGATTGCGTGAGCCAGCGGGTGTTCGCTTCCCTGATCCAGGCTCGCTGCCAACCGAAGCACCTCCTCCGAATTGAACGACCCGAAGCCTTCAGAGGATTCGAAGACTGGACGACCTTCAGTCAGAGTCCCGGTCTTGTCTACGATCAAGGTTGTCACCTTTTTGAAGTTCTCGATCGCGGCCGCATCCCGGAACAACACTCCGCTGCCAGCAGCTTTGCCGGTAGCAACCATGATAGACATGGGTGTGGCCAATCCCAGAGCGCAAGGGCAAGCGATAATCAGCACCGCGACGGCATTGATCAAGCCATATACCCATCCAGGCTCAGGACCGAGAAAGCCCCAGACGAAAAATGTCGTAATAGCGATTCCCACCACGACCATTACGAAGTAACCAGCGACCACGTCGGCCATCCGCTGCATAGGGGCTTTGGAGCGCTGCGCATTGGCAACCATCTGCACGATCTGCGACAGCATCGTATCTGAGCCAACGCGGGTTGCCTCGATGACCAGGGCGCCATGCGTGTTCAGCGTGGCTCCAATGGCGTTGTCCCCCGGCCTTTTGGTGACAGGTACCGGTTCTCCTGTGAGCATCGACTCGTCGACGGCGCTTTCCCCTTCTGCGACGAGGCCATCCACAGGGACTTTCTCACCGGGGCGAACCCTTAGCCGATCCCCCTCTTGCACCTGCTCCAGCGGAACATCTTCTTCGCTTCCGTTTTCGTTGATGCGTCTCGCCGTTTTTGGCGAAAGGCCCAGCAGGGCTTTGATGGCCGAAGAAGTCTTCGACCGCGCCCTGAGCTCCATCATCTGACCCAAGAGAGTCAGCGAGATGATCACTGCAGCCGCTTCGTAATACACACCGATACGTCCGCCAACGCTGAAAGATGCAGGGAACAGCTCGGGTAGCACCGTAGCGACCATACTGTAGAGGTACGCCGCGCCGGTCCCCAAACCGATAAGCGTCCACATATTGGGGCTGCGCTGGCGTACCGAAGCTAGACCGCGGACGAAGAAAGGTAAACCGCCCCACAATACGACGGGGGAGGCCAAAGCAAGCTCAACCCAATTCTGAGATTGCCCATGGAACAGGCCGAATCCATGACCAAACATGGCCAGGCCGGTCACTAGGACCGTGAATGGAAGGGTCCGCCAAAATCGTCGCCGAAAGTCCTCATACTCCGGATCTGTTTCATTGTCCAAATCAGGCAACACCGGTTCCAGGGCCATCCCACAGATAGGGCAACTTCCTGGCCCCATCTGTCGAACCTCCGGATGCATGGGGCAGATGTACTCTGAGTTGGTGTTGCCTTCCTTACCCGAAGGCGAGGCCGAGGGCTGGGACAACAGATATTTCGCTGGCTCTTTTTTAAAGCGAGTCTGGCACCCTTGGCTGCAGAAATAGTAGCTTTTGCCTTGATGTTCTGTATGGAACGGGCTATCTGGCGTAACCACCATCCCGCAAACAGGGTCGTTCAGCTCCCGGCGTGGTTCGTCAGCTTTCGAGTGCGACGGACAGTCTGAGGATGGCGGCATGTTCATTCCTCCATTTGCGTTTCGAGTCGGTACGGACGAGTCATTAGCGAAACCAAGCTTCCGGCTTCTCAAGCGCACCGGACGTTAGCGGGAGTCGTCAGACCGCAACATTCAAGTGATTGGACCGCCTTTATGACATTTGTATCACTTCCAAACAATTACAATTCTGCAAGCAATAGCCGAACGTTTGCCTTCCAGCACTCAGCAATCTGGCCGGGTGACAGGCAATTTGCGTCCGCGAAGGTTAGGCATCTAGCAAGTCGAAAACGCGATGCACAGCCGCCATCGGTTCAAGCGTAGATACAATCCGAACTTCTTCATAACTGTTGGAACACGGTCCAACACCAGGTCTGCTTGCAACCGAAGCAAACAACCCGTCCGTGCGGCGCTACCAGCCAATGGCCCGACCGTGCTACACGCCAGCCATACCCTGCGCTGTGGCTTTGCCATCTGCGCCAACGCAAATGGTGGGCGCATCAAGTTGTTGATGAGCCAGGTCGGCTGGAAAGACGTCAGGTGGGCGATGGGCCACGTCGACTCTCGTTCCATTTGGCGGATCGGCTGCAAAGCCCTTCCTCTCTATCTTGGATGCAGGCTCTAGAATAACCTCCCGCATAACCCTTGGAAGTCCACTGGGGAAAGTCCGCGAGCTACGCGTCTCTGTTAGCAAAGGCGAGTGTGACTCTCATCAGGTTAGTTAGGCTTTCAATGCCAGAATTCGACGTGCACCGTTGAGTACAATGATGCCAACGACCGCACCAATTACCAAATCTGGATAGGAAGAGCCTGTCCACGCAACCAGAGCTCCTGCGGCGATAACGCCAATATTCGCTAGTACATCATTGGCCGAAAAAATCCAACTCGCTTTCATGTGTGCACCGCCTTCGCGATGGCCATATATCATCAAGAGACAGATGGCGTTTGCTACGAGTGCAACTAAGCCGATCCCCATCATAAGCAACGACTCGGGTTCGCTGCCGTAGATGAAACGTCTAGCCACCTCCACCAGTACCCCCAGAGCCAACACGATCTGAAACAAACCCGCCAGGTGCGCAGCGCGAACCTGCAGCCGCGCAGCCCGACCGACCGCAAAGAGAGCAAGGCCATAGACGGCAGCATCAGCAAACATGTCCAGGGAGTCGGCGATTAGACCCGTCGAATGAGCAATCAAGCCTGTACCCATCTCGACGATAAACATCCCGGCATTGATACCGAGCAGGATTTTGAGCACACCAGCCTCCTTTGAAGCAGCCTCCTTTTCACTGGCGCTATTGGCCGAAGCTGCGTCCTGACTGACCGGTTGAGTACCGAGCAACGTTGCCCCTAAACCAAGTGATTCCAGCTTGGTCGCGATATGATCAACAGGACCGTCGTGGAAAGCGCGTACCTGTCTGGTGCTCAGATCAAACTCCAACGAATTGAGTTCAGGAAAGCCATTGAGAGCAAGCCGAATCATTCGCTCTTCTGAAGGGCAATCCATCTTGGGTACAGAGAAACTACTGACCCAAGTTCCTTCATTCGAAGGCGCGGCTGCCGTTTCAGTGGTTACCGGGTCAGGGCCACAGTCACAGGATTTATCACAAGAAGTCATAATTCGCCTCTCCTATAGGTCGTTATTACATCGATTTAAGACCATGTAGTAGCTATAGGGTCAAGGCCGGATACAATGACTTTTTACCAAGGAGCAGACCATGCGCATCGGCCAACTTGCACACCAGGCAGGAGTGGACATTCAGACGATTCGCTTTTATGAACGTCGGGGACTGCTTCCACCACCTAATCGCCAGGACAATGGCTATCGAATCTATAAAGCACACCATGCGGACAAACTGCTGTTCATTAGCCGATGCCGCTCTTTTGGAATGTCACTGGAAGAAATTGGGGTTTTGCAAAGCTATCAGGAACAGCCGCAGCAACCCTGCGTTGCGGTCAATGAGCTCCTTGATAGACATATCACCCAGGTAAGGGCTCAGATCGCATCCTTACAGGCTCTCGAAAACCAGCTGGTGACATTGCGAGGCTGCTGCGATAACGGACGACAAAGCCTGGACTGCGGGATACTTTCGGGGCTGCTGGGGGACGACAAACCTCTTTCGTAATTCCGACATGAAGCCATTTTTTGCGTCGTCTCAATCCATAGCGCTTGACCCTATAGCGGCTATAGGGTGTTCACTTGGGCATATACTGCGTAAGTGAGATCCAGATGAATACAGCTCTCGGCATTGCCATTGATGAGGCGTTCTGCGAGGCCCGGAAAGCACTTAATGAAGAGGCGCCAACCGAGGCTTTCTCCTGGCTGGAGCGAGCCCACATATTGAGCCAGCGAATGCCTATTCTTCATGCTCAGAGCCATTGGCTGATGCTGAGGGCCGGCTGGCAGTTGCGCGACTTTCGGGAGGTGCTCAGCCAAGTACCGCGAATCATGGCGGCCCTGCTGTTCTCGAAGATCTGGGTGCCGTTCGGAAACAGCGAACGCGCGAGGGTTAGTGCTTTTGCGCCGATGCCCCTTTCACCTGAGCTGCAGCGACTTCTTCAAGAAGAAACGCGATGAGCTCGCCTCCGAGAAGGTCATCTTTTGTTGCTCCCTGGTTCTTGTGGATGCTATCGCTGACCATTGCCTCGGCCGACCAAGCGTTGAAAAGCGCAATTACGGGCTCGCTCCCGGTCGGCACCGTAATCCCTCTTACCTCGTTCTTTAATCTGGTTCATTTCTGGAATACCGGTGCAGCGTTCAGTTTCCTGGCAGACTCAAGTGGTTGGCAGCGTTACTTCTTCGTCGTCATAGCTTTGGTCGTTTCGATAGTGCTGGCTCTGATACTTCGTAAACCCCGACCCAACAATGAAGCCCTAGGCTATAGCCTTATCTTGGGCGGGGCAGTTGGAAATCTGATTGATCGCGCACTTCGAGGACATGTAATCGACTACCTGGATTTTTATTGGCAGTCCTGGCATTGGCCTGCGTTTAACCTGGCAGATATTGCTATTGTCGGTGGCGCCGCCATGTTGATCCTGAGCAGTTTGCTAAGCCCAAATGCGGAAGCCGGCAGAGTCAAAAAATGAAAGGCTCACCGTCAACGGATACGGTACGCTGGGCAGGCAAGGCCTAGATAGGGCACGGCATCGTTATCTTTTTCATGGCCGTGCCGGCCATCAGGAGTGATACCACCATCAGGCGCATCAGAGTTCTGCGGGCCTCGATTCAGCTGGATCGGTTAAAACCCCGTTGGGCATACAAACAGGGGCAGCCATCTGCATCGCCGCAGGCCTTAAACACCACGTCAGTGCTGGTGTCGAGCATTTTCTGTCTGGCTGGTTGCCCTATCCGATGATAGTCACCACTATAAACCGAAGACGCAAGGTAACCATGGTTGCCCCGGCGGGCCTGGTGCGGTTTTCGGGTAAAAGGTCAACGTTATGTCAGCTCTGCGTCATGCCTTAAATTGATGCGATAATCGTTACCATTTGCTGACGCTTGCCAGCAGCTCAAGAAACGGCGTTTATAATGAGAAGAGATATGGGCACAAGAAAAATGTGCTGTTTAAGGATGCGAGTGGCCAATGGCAGCGACAGATCGGGCTTCGACCAGGAAGCGTCGGAAGGGGCTGAGAATACCTAAGTGATGGATCAAATTCCCTCTTTACACGTCGGCGGTCAGATCTTAATGGCGACAGTGGCGGGTTTGCTGCTCAACCTGACGCCTTGCGTTTTGCCTGCAATTCCCATTAAGGTCCGGATCATTTTGCGAGAGGCAGGCAGCCAACGATCGCACCGCGTGTTGGCCGCATTAGCGTTCATCGCAGGAACACTCGCGTTCTTCCTGACGTTGGGCGGGCTGACCGCACTTCTGCAGTGGAGTTGGGGCACTTTGTTTCAGTCTACGGGGTTCGTCGGTGCTCTTGTCGCGTTGTTGGTCGGGTTTGCTGTGATCACCTTGATAGATGTACCCATCCCGATTCCGGCATTCGCCGCCTCTACCTATGGTCGGCGCTATTTTGAACCGTTCTTATCGGGGTTATTGAGTGCTGTTTTGGCCGCGCCTTGCGCGGGCCCTTTCCTAGGCGGAGTCTTAGCCTTTGCCGTTACTCAGCCGGCGCCGGTAATTATGGGGATATTCGGCAGTATCGGCCTCGGACTGTCGTTCCCCTACGCAGTATTAATGCTCAAACCCGATTGGCTGAGCCGGTTACCCAAGGCGGGACCCTGGAGCCTGGCCGTTCGAGAAGTACTCGCGTTGGTCTTGCTGGCCGCAGCCGTCTTTTTCACCGCGAGCCTGGTGCCCAAAGCGGTTTATCCCTGGCTATGGTGGTCTTGGCTGGCACTAGTGCTGGCTTGGGGTGCCCGCCGGTTCGTGCAAGGTGGTTGTACCGTTCGGGTGATCGCCACAACGGCGGCAGGTCTTGCCCTTGCGATGACTGTTGAATTCTCATCCCCCCCGGGCAGCAGCGGAAACGAAGTCGTTTGGCAACCTTACTCCGCAAAACTACTGGCGGAGACAAAAGCCCGAAATACACCATATTTGCTGGAGTTCACCGCCGATTGGTGCATCAACTGCAAGATACTTGAGCGCACGGTCTATAAGGAGGCCGCGGTGGCCGATGCTGTGCGGCGCGCCGAAATGGTGCCAATACAAGTTGACGTGACAGTAAGCAACCCTGAAAAAGACGCGCTATTAACTGCTACCGGCGGGCAGGCCTTACCCTTCGCGGTGGTTGTTGACCGCAACGGCACCGTTATCGCGCGTTTCACGGGGCTTTTTGACACAGACAGCTTGGTCGCCGCTATAAGTCGCACCAAAAGCCCATAACCTTAAATACTGGAGGCCGATCATGATTATTCGACGCGAAGGAGTACTGGCTGGAGTGGTGGTATTTGTGATTGCGATCGCTGCGTTCGTGATGACCGACAGAAACGGAAACAATCTTCATGCTGCCCAAACTGAACATGCCGAGCCTGAAGTCCCGATCCCGATCCCGACCCGGACAGGGTTGGCAAATTCCGCTGGTAAAATCCGTGTCACTGTTGCGAAAGGAGCGGCAGCAATGGTGGGGAGGAAGGGTGATTTCGTTGTGACACTGAATATTGAGCCGGGCTGGCATGTGAACGCAAACCCGGCCTCGTCGGACTTCCTGATTCCCACTGTCGTAAGCTCTTCGGCCAACGGCCAGGCGCTCGAAATTCCGACGCAGTACCCACGAGGCCGGGTTAGTGACGTTGTGCTGGCTGACATCCCCCTTGTGGTGTATGACGATGGTGCAATTATCCGGCTGCGACCAGACGAAAAACACACCGCTGTGCTGGAAAAAGTAGGCAGGCTCGAAATGATTGTACGGGTGCAAGCCTGCAGTGATGAGGGTGTTTGTCTAGCACCGACCGATCTGCCCGTTGCGCTGAACCTGGACGATATCACGCGACAATAAGCAAGACGACCCTCGGCAACGACTCAGTTTGGGAATCGCTGCGAACAACTGATTCAGAGTATTTTCGATTGTTCTGCTTGCTCTGGGCAGTTCGATAACGTGCCCACCGTTCACATTTTGAGGCGGGCGAACCACAAAACGGGCAGCAACGCTCATCATGGTGTCGGCAACGCCTTTTCCTGGTCAGCGATGGTAAACCTGCGGTTTCCATGGCCCACTCTCCGGGATGCCAAATTTACGCATACTCCCAACAACGGACCTCGCTCAACTCTCCTAGTTCTTACACGCTAGCGGGCGCGAGTCTCCCATGAAAAGGGCCTTTCGATTACGGTGCGCATCGCCTCCAAACCTTGGACGCCACCTGGTCCGCATAAGCTCTTTTGCAGTCTCTTGGCCGCAGCGTTCTATCGACCGAATCGGTCAGGGTTGCTTTTGAGCCTTTTTCCTGCAAACCAGTTGCCACAGGTAGAACAACCCCTCCTCCCCCGATATAGAGTCTGCCCACTATGAGAGTGGTGACCGTCATGTATTTAACCGATGATACCTCCGAATTCGACGAAGTAGGAGCAAACCAAGTACGAGTGCGATCGCGCCGAGGATAGGCCAATCCTGCCAGCGCACATAAGGGGTAGCGCCAGTTCGGGGGGTCACTTTCGCACTGAGGCTAGCTACGCGGAACTGAGGAGCTCGTGCAAGGATCTCTCCCTCGTAGCTGACAGCTGCTGTGACACCCGTGTTAGTAGCTCGCAGTAGGTCACGTCCGGTTTCGATGGCACGCATGCGGACCATTTGGAAGTGCTGGAGAGGCCCGATTGAACGGCCGAACCAGGCATCGTTGCTGACATTTGCCAGCAGCTGTGCTTCGGGCAGAAGTTCCGTGACTTCTGAGCCAAAGACCGCCTCGTAGCAGATGAGCGCCCCTACAGCCACCCCTGCTATATTCAGTACATGTGCTTCTCGTCCCGGTGTGAAATCGGACATGGGCGTCCCGAGCACGTCGAGGGCGGAACCTAAAAACTCCCGAAACGGAACATACTCACCGAAGGGCACCAAGTGGCGTTTGTAGTAGAAGCCTGAGGGATCGGAGAGGCTTACCACAGCATTATAGGCGCGGCCATCCGTCTCACGGACCGGGACCCCAATCATTAATGAGGTGCCTGCTTGATCGGCTAAGGCCTCAAGCTCAGCAAGATATTTTTTGGCCTGGTCATGCCACATCGGGATTGCCGTTTCTGGCCAAAGCACCATATCGGCCCCGAGATGCCGCTTTGTAAGCGCCTGATAGCGCTCAAGTGTGATGTCCTGGGAATCCGGGTCCCATTTCCTGTCTTGCGGAATGTTTCCTTGCAAGAGGGCAATACTAATAGGGTCGGCGGCTGGCTGCGTCCAATCCCGATCCAGAAGCTGCAAGCCGGCGAGAGTAACGATTAAAACGGCAGCTCCTACCGTCGCACGGCACAGGCTTAAGCCCAAAATAACCCACGCAAGCCCGCCAGCGAGTAAGGCCACCAGAAAGCTCACGCCAAGAACGCCAAAGACAGGAGCGATAATGGCAAGGGTGGTGTCGGTCTGGCTGTACCCAAGTAAAAGCCAAGGAAAGCCGGTTAAAAACCAGGTGCGCACCCATTCACTCAGGACCCATGCCGCTGGTAGCCCCAACCAAAGCGCCGTCGCATCCATCTCGAGTTGCAGACGGCGTACGAGATACACAACGCCCCATGGGAAGAGAGCTAACAGCGAGACTAGGGCCGCTGTGGCGGTAACTGCTACCACGATCCCATTGCCGTACTGGCTGATGCTGATGTAGACCCAGGAGACACCAACTCCGAAGTAACCAAGACCAAATAGGTAAGCCGACCATAGCGCCTGACGTCTTGAAGGTTGCGAGACCAGGACAAATAGTGCGGCGAGAGCAATCACTGCAATCCATGCCCAACCCACAGGAGCAAATGCAAGCGGCATGGTGCCTCCGGCTAGCAAAGCCATCACCCTTTTTAGAAACGTGTTGCAGCGCATTCCCCAGGTTAGGTCGGAGGTTAGTGCACACTTATCATCCAATGCTCTCGCCTCCAAAGCCAAGATCAAGCCTGTAGCGCATGTCTTCTTGCTCCGCTCAACTCAGGCCCATCAACCCATTGCAGGATTCCGTGCGAGTAAACTGACATCGACTCCTCCAGATGATTGTGTACGCGCAACAACACATTGCTACCTACTCATAACTCAACGACCGGACCCGGAAATGAATCGGTGGTGATTGTGATGGCCCGCCGTGGAGATATCAATGAATTGCCGCCGAATATAGAAGACCCATCACTAGGTCACGCGCACGCCGCTCGGGCTGCGCCTCGCGGCGAGGGCAGTGCCAATGGAATTACCGATGCGCGTACAATTCGGTAACCGCGGCCCAATCCGAGAAGCCTAGACTGACCAAGGCCTGAAGAATCCGCCGTTATTCCTCTCGAATTTGCCTTCGGTCATCAGAACACCCTGGACGGTCTGAATACCAAGCGAATACAAGCTATCATCAGAAAGTTCGTTAAAGTCTACAATATTTGTGTGAAATGGCGCTTATTGAAATGCTGAGCGAAGCATTATATTTCGGCTACTCACCAAGGGGCGCGGCATTTTCAGCCTCTTGTATGTGGGTGATACTTCAATGATATTTTGTTTAAACCCGCGAGACCGGTTTTTTCGGTCGGCCAGGACGCAAACGCTATATAATAAGCAGACCAGGTTGCCGGCGGGTACGATTATCAGAATGCCGTGCCAGCCTGGATATCCGGCGAGCTGTCAGATGCGCCAGATCGAAAAAATACACCGCCCTGGCTAGCGTCCAGAGCACGTGCTCCGTCCACAGCTTTCCGTCCTATATTGCTGCATCATGTAGCTACTCTCCTCTATTTTTGCCAGAACATCATTGCTTATCGGGTTCTACTCCATGACTGCAAACAATTTCTCAAGCGCACCGGACGTTAGCGGGAATCGTTAGACCGCAACATTCAGCTGATTGGACCGCCTTTATTACATTTGTATCACTTCCAAACAATTACAATTCTGCAAGCAATAGCCGAACGTTTGCCTTCCAGCACTCCGCAATCTGGCCGGGTCACAGGCAGTTTGCGTCCGCGAAGGTCAGGCTCCTTGCAAGTCGAAAACGCGGTGCATAGCCGCCATCGGTTCAAGCGTAGATACAACCCGAACCTCTTCAGACCTGTTAGAACACAGTCCGACGACAGGTCTGCCTGCAACCGAAGCAAACAACCCGTCCATGCGGCGCTACCGACCGACGGCATGGCCGTCTAGGAGCTCAATCAGCAATCAATCCAACGGAATGGGCTATCAAACCGGTAGCCAGCTCGGCGACAAACATAGATGCATTAATCCTAGCAACACGCCGAGCGCACATGTTTTTCGGCGCCTGAATAAGCTGAGTCCTCGGTGGCCCGACTATCTTCACAAGCCGCATCTCGATTTTTCTCAGAGATGCTCTTAGTCTGAGGGCAAAGGTTCGTTCGTGATAGCGTCGTCCGAGCCGTTGTGCAAAGTCGTTGAATGACCATCCACCAGATTAAAAGCCAAGCTGCAGATTTCGTCGAAGCTGCTCAGAGCAAGACGTATCAATCGCTCCACCGAGGGGCAATCGAGCTTAAGCACGTCATAGATACTGATCGACCTGCCGGCCGATGAAGAGCTATTCGGGTGAGGAGCCACTTACCCGTTACCGCAGCCACCCGCGTCCCCACAAGCTTTATACATTCACACCTCCGGACCATCAAACCTAAAAGTAGTAGTAGGAACTCTCTACCGGACAGAGGGTCAAGAAAGGTCCTAGAGCATGCTTGGAACTAGCACCTACCTTGCTTCGAGGTTGATATGAGTGACATATGGTCAGTGATAGGTCTCGCACTACTACCTGCTATTGGAAATCTGACTGGTGGCCTGGTATCCGAATTCACGCGTACGCCAGGCAGGCGGCTGAACAAAGCACTGCATGCGGCATCCGGCATCGTTCTGGCAGTCGTTTCTGTCGAGTTGATGCCGGAGGTATTGGCCGTACTGTCGGGCTGGACGGTCGGAATTGCGTTTGGCGTCGGTGGTAGTGCTTATATTGTGATCGAAAGTTTGGTCGACAAGATCCAGCAATCGCAGGGCGGAGCGCGCGCGAAAAACCGCGGCATGTGGATGATCTATATCGCCGTGTCTATTGATCTCTTCAGTGACGGGCTTTTGATCGGGGCCGGTTCTGCAGTGGCGATGTCGATGGCGGTAGTTCTTGCGCTGGGGCAAGTGCTGGCGGACTTTCCTGAAGGTTACGCCACAATGGCGAACATGAAAGACAAGGGTATCCCTCGGCTACAGCGGATGGCGCTTTCCACGTTCTTTTTCGTTCCGGTGCTGGGCGCTGCCATCCTCGCTTATTATGGTCTGCGAGGCCAGAGTGAAACGCTCAAGATGATCGCGCTAACTGTCACCGCAGGTCTGTTAACCGTAGCGGCAGTCGAGGACATGTTGAGTGAAGGTCACGATGCCAACGCGGATACCAAAGGTTCGATCGTTGCGTTCACGGGTGGTTTCGTCGTGTTCACTTTCGTTTCGGCAGGGCTGGGGAGTATCAGCAGCAACGGCTGAAATCACTCATTTGCGCCAAGCCACACGCAAGGGGGTCTTCACGCAGAAAATGTGTTTGATGTTGGGGTGGATAGAATGGCTCCACTCAGGAACTTCGATTGTCGCGCTTTGTGCTCTTCAATATATTGGCCAGGTCTTCTGGAACATGCATCGGCTCAAACGGGCTTACGCTGGCTCGGCCTGTATTGCCGAGGGGCACCCAGATTCGCGAAAACACCAGCGCAGCGGCAGCACGAGTCAGTTGTCCGAATATCTCGCGGGCATCACGTGTGCGCCAGCCAAGCCGCAGCATACGTAAATGCGTTGCGGCGTGTGCGAACGCGAACTTCTGGCTCAGGATATGCGCACGTTCGAGATGGCTGAACGCTGTGGTGAAGTCGGACTGATGCGCGGCGTCCGCAGCTGCCATCAGCTCTGCTTGATAGGACATCTTGAGTTCGTTGTTCATCGCCCCGCTCTCCTAGTGTTTAACCCCCCGGCATTCCCGTCTGGCTGCAAAGCCATCGCGCAGGCTCTCCGACTTTTGACGATCTAGTTTTGCGCCTTCGGCAACGATTCCTCAACAAGCCGCAGTAGGGGTTCGGGCCCGAACTGGGTCAGTTGGCGGCCATTCACGAAGAAAGTGGGCGTACCACGAATTCCTACGGCTTCTACGTCCTGCATGTCTTTCTCAAGAATGCCGTCTATCCTCGCCGAGTGCATGTCCTCGCGGGCTTTAGCTATATCCAGACCGGCTGCTTCGGCGGCCTCCCAGGCTTTGGTCACCTGCGGGTCGTCATGCCAAGCGGGCTGTGCTTCCAATACTGCTTCAAGTACCGGCTCGTAGATGTTCTGCAGGCGAGCAGCCTCCAGGAGCCTGGAAACTTCCTCGGAGCCTTGGTGAAACAACGTGTATCGCAAGACCAGGCGCACCTGGTCCGGGTACTTGGCCATAATCTGTTTGACGACGGGGTAGAAGGCGCGGCAAGCCTCGCAGGAGGGGTCGAAAAACTCGACGATGGTCACGGGCGCATCGGCAGGTCCGAAGGTGGGCGAGTGGAAGCGAACCAATGCCTGCTGGTTCTCCACGGCCCCGGTGGTGGCATCAGACGCTTCGACAGCGGGGGCAGTTTGTTGCGGCTGCTGAGGCTGTGGCGTGAAAAAGACCGCGGCCCCGAAGCCTGCGACAAGAAGGACACATACCGCAACGACGATGAAACGACGATTCATTGGTGAGTTCTCCGACGAATAAGCAAAAGCAGAACGATGATGGCAGCGAAAATGCCCAGCGCGAGGAATGGAAGCGGCAACCCGCCGAAAATGGTCATTCCGGCGCCCGAGCAGGATGGGCCCGTGGCCGTGCAGGGCTGAATGGGCTGGGGAATCAGCCCGACATAAAGCAGCGAGTGCGCCAAAGCGAATAGCGCACCGATCGCCGCAAGCGGCAAGGCATAGCGCCACACTTTGAAGTCTGAGTGGAAGCAGGCTATTGCCAGAATCACCGTCAACGGAAACATGAAGGCGCGCTGAAACCAGCACAGCACGCAAGGCGCCTGACCAAGAACCTCGCCGATGTATATAGCTGAAAGCGAAGACACCGCTGCCAGCAGCCAGGCTGCGAACAATAACAACCAGGGAGCAACTCGGTTGGCCATCATCGAGAATCTGCTCCGCGTTCACTGGAGCAGCTGCTCTGCGACGAAGAGCAACAGCTATCGACAGGTCTATCGGAATCGTCGCTGGCTGGGGTAACGGCAGCTTCGGAATCACCCGCGCGCCACTCCACAAGCCCTTCGCGGATGACCTGCCAGGCGGATTGCAGAAAGAGCAGGGCGATGGCGACGCCGACGATAACGTCTGGCCAGAGAGTACCGGTAACGGCGACCATTCCGGCGGCAAGAATCACACTGCTGTTGGCGATCAGATCATTTCTGGAGCAGAGCCAGGTCGAGCGCATGTTCAGGTCGTCGGCACGATGGCTATAGAGCATCGCGAAACAGACGCCGTTTGCCAGCAAGGCAAGAGTACCCACTATGCCCATCAAGTCCGCGGCGGGCACTTCCTGAAGCACCAGTTTGCGTATTGCATCGGCAATCACCACCACACCGAACAACAGCATGAAGCCGCCCTTGAACAGCGCAGCGCCGGCACGGGCGCGGCGACTCTTGTCCAGTACGAAGAGCGTCAGCGCATATACTGCGGCATCGCCGAACATATCCAGCGAATCGCCCAGCAATGCGGTTGAGCTTGCGATCCAGCCTGCAGTGAACTCGACACAAAACATCACCGCATTGATGGCCAGCACCACATACAGCACGCGGCTCTGGCTGGCCCTCAGTTGCGCCAGTTCCCCGGCCTTGTTCTCACAGCAGCTATCCATGACAGCCCCCACTAAACGCGAAAGCAGGAATACTAAGGGTTATATTGCAGTGGTCAACTGATTCCGGACAGTGGATAAAGTTTTTCCTCTGCCTTGGCAGGTGCTAGACCATCATTGAATTGATAAGGATAATTGTTCCATCCATTACGTCTAAATTCAGTTCGTCACCTGGTCCAACACCCTTTTTTGCGAGCCCCCCTGGGGGCAGCTCCACAACCCGACCCCCGCTGCCATCTCCGGCGACCTCACAAATTGCTTTTCCAGCGGTCGCAATGGCCAACAAAGCTAGCCTCTAGTTCGATCGTAAATGATGGACTGGATAGGCTTGTTCACTGATCGTCCGCTAGTTCACTACGAGTCCTTCGAGCGCGGCTTTGGTGTCACATCCGGCATGGATCGCCTCAGCGAAGCCAGCCATAGCTGCCCCTGCATTTTGGTCATGCAACGCGCGCTCCATGAACGACGCTGCCAATGATTCAAGCTCGTCGTCCCGCTCTATGCCCGATTGAGGGTTCAACAGAGCAAGTCTCTGAAAAACCTGCCTACCATCGGTTTTTTCATCGATCTCGAAGAGATTCGAAAAGGCTTTCCCAAGAGAGCCTGCAAGATGACCATCTGGACGATCCCAACTTCTGCCGATCCCACCTTCCTGGACCGCCCTCCCGATCTGTTCTCTGATCTTTCTAGGGATTGTCGCAGCAGCTTTAGTGCGGTTGGAAAACCTGTGATTTGCGTAGCTTGCCGCGGCCCTTACCACAACCCAAACCACAAACCACAGTTGTGAAACGCTGTAGGTGTGAAGCCCTTGCCTGACTACCCCTCTGATTTTCTCGAGGTCTTCAGATTCGAGTATGAGACGATAGGTGTCACATTGA
The DNA here is from genome assembly GCF_963977355.1 of uncultured Halopseudomonas sp. Classification (NCBI taxonomy): domain Bacteria; kingdom Pseudomonadati; phylum Pseudomonadota; class Gammaproteobacteria; order Pseudomonadales; family Pseudomonadaceae; genus Halopseudomonas; species uncultured Halopseudomonas sp. The sequence continues at coordinate 42,166 of NZ_CAXBOV010000030.1, forward strand.
TCTAGTAAATAACGAACGACGTCGTTTTCGGCATAATCCAGCCAGAGCTCGAACAAAGCCTTCGCGTCGGTGAATTCACGCTCTGCGATGGTTCTGATGGCTTTGTCGCCGCGCCCAAACTTTTCGTCGGCAACAAGGAAATACTCTGCTTGATTCCGGCGAATCATGAGCTCACCATCTTCTAGAAAGTAAGTACCTGGCCTAGACGTGCAGGGCGAATCCAAGATAATTTTGTCCTCGCACAGCCGCCTGAAGAAACAGCCGGAATCAACTGGAGCGAGCGCATCGCACTCATTCTCCTTGAAGGTACCGTTGGCGAGACGTGATCCTATAAGAACATCGATTGCCAGCAGCAAAACACAGACGTCATCTGGCAGTGACTCGTATGAAATAGTCCGAGAAGCCATCTCATGACTGCGCTTTTCCAGCATGCACTGAAGCTCCGCCTCTTCCGCTTGCCTCATCCGCAGCTCATCTTGTTTTATACTCTCGGTACACGCTGCGCAAGGACGGCTAGAAAGCTGAAAGGCCTTTCTCGGCTCATGGCGCTTGGTTACCAAGACGGCTCCGTTGCAAAGGCAGCATCGCTGATTCTCATCATAAGCGAGGCACCACTGGCGCACATGGCTACTAACAAAGCTTGACTGGGTCAGTTTACGAAACGGAACCAGGTCACTTACTTTTTCGATGTAAGCGCCCTCACCGTCCATAGCCCAGTACCGCTTCGCTAGCTCGATCTCCTCAGGGTCCTGGGTCAAAAATTCTAGCCTAACTGCCATTCCTGATTCCTTCTGCTATCACTAACTCTTAAGCACATTGCTATCGAGCATCTTTTTGTTATGTGGCTTAATTTTGTCACGCACCGCCCTCAAGTCAGCTACCGGTGCTGGCTCGATCTTTATCGCCTTTGGGTTTCCCTGCCGCTTGTCACCATAGCGCCTAACTGAGTTGGTAGACTGGTGACCCATTATGTATGCGATTGTCTTTAAATCGAACGATGAGGCTTTCAAGTTTGCACCGACTTGATGCCGTATCGAATACATGCTTGGAATAATTTTCTTTCGCGGCCAAATTTTTTGGCCTTCCATTCGTATTCGATGCCTGATGGCATCAGTCGTCCAAGTATTTATTCGAAGGATTTCTATGCATGTTGCTACTATCCCTCTCACAGTTTCATCAGTGATAGTCAACAACCTGTCAGCACCCCGCGTCCCATTAGTCTTTTTTGCACCGCGAATGAAGAGTTGATTTCCATCAAGGTGCATATCACGAAGCTCTGCGGGCCTCACTCCTGTCTTGCTTATCAGGCAGACAGCGGCAAAGGCTGGCAGGAATTCAGCTTCCCCAAGATGTTTAGCCAGGGCGACGAGGTCGTCGTCAGCGAATGATTTAGCCCTCTTTGGCTTCGCTTTCTTGACTAGCGTGCTGCCGGGCATAGTAACCGGGTTCACTACCGCCTTGATTTTTGTAGCCGCTTTAATATGACCCTTGTTCTCCAGATCGAAGGCGATGGCATTTTTCAACCTTCTGAAATATGCGGGCTGAAAATTTACAGCGGTAGATACCAGAGCTTGCTTGATACTTGAAACACTCAAAGCAGCACCGTCCATATGATGCCTATAAAAGTGTGTAGCAATCGCAATATATTGCTTTTTTGTTTGATCGTTCATAACGCACCGATTTCTTATTATTATGGCGCTCAGCCGGTATGTATATAATGAGCATCTGTTCGGTGCAGAACAAGTTTACAGCCAGCCATCCTTGGTTATATAAATCGGTTAGCCATGCATAGCATAGAAAAACATCATGTTTTGATGGCAAAATATTAGCCGCTTCGCGAAGGTGCATTGAGGACATTCGCCCAGAAACTGAAGACCTCTCACCTGCGTTCGAAGTCTTGCTCGTTTCTGGGCGAATATCCTCAACGCCCCCATACTTGACGGTCAAGTATGGGTAACGTCGAGCCGTACTCGATGAATCGAGTACGGCTTGTATGTTTGCCATCAAACGCATGCCGACAAGCGCTTCGCACCCGTCGAATTTAGCGACCCATTAAGCAGGCAGCCGTACCTGGCTTAAGACCATAGCTGGCTCGACCATGCCGATCGGTCTTCTGCCAAAGCGTACTTGGCCTCAGCGAATTGGCTTTCTAGCATTGCGCGCACCAACCCTTCCTTTCGCTTGTTGGTCACGTGAGGCAAGCCACCTTGTCCGACTTGATCGCGCTCCCAACCAAAGTCTTCTAGAAAAGACACTATGCATACAATGGGTATCCAAAGACTTCCTTCCAAAACCTGATGCTCTGAGTCAAATGGCATGTATTTGAGAAATGTCCTCCAACGGTCAAGGATTACCTGATAGTCCGACATATCAATCTTGTAAAACTTGCATGCCTCGAGCGCGTCAAAATAAACCATCCCTTTGGACGAGGTAACGAGTTGGATGAAACCTTTAAGCTCTGGCCATTGCAAAGCAAGCACTCCTATCTGAATATCCCAAAAACCGATATTCGCATATTAGTAATACCTTAGCGCCTTGTCAACACTTACCAGAGGCGCTTGTGTCGAAATCTCTTTATCGTCCTGAAACAACAATTCTGCTCAAGCTGCTCAAGGAATACCGAACAGAAGCAGGCTTAACACAGGCCGATTTTGCGAAGGCGCTTGACCGCCCACAATCGTTTGTAAGCGACATAGAACGCGGTTCACGCAGACTCGATCTGATCCAACTTAGGGATATATGTGAGGTGCTGGGGTTAAGCCTTATCGACTTCGTTACACGGTACGAGCAGTTAGTAGCGGAATCGCGGCAACAGTGAAGGTGGCCCGGAGCCTCCAAGGTCGTAGACCACAATGATCAGAGCCAGCGAATCGGACCTACACCGGTTGTTCCTAATATGAGCGCTAGCACTCGCCTCTCACAGCACTGCAGCGCTTTGCATAACGGTAACGTTTGTGTAGCCAGCTTCGAGGAGACCCTGCTGTGTGGCAAGCACGCAACCTGAATTGTAATCTGGTTCATACCAGGCGCCCGTTAAGGAGATAGCCGTGGACAAAGGAACACCAAGCTCTGCGAGATGACTAAGGGCGATCTCTGTGTGCTCTGGATCGTCAGCTTCTAGCCTGTCGGCAAGCATCGGCGATCTTGAAATCGCATCCTTAATGGCCCTATCGAGGAGAGGGTAAAATCCTAGCTCGTCACTCAACCAGCCGTCGAGTACCAGTATATTGCCCGACCAGCCGTTTAATTCGTCTATTACAGCTTCCCTGGCAGCATCTGCTTCGTCGGAAAGATTCATGTCCGCCGAACCACATAGCGACCCGGGGTGGACTAGGATTAGCAACGGGCTGAATTTATTCTGGTGTGAACTGTTTTCTTGCATAAATACCGCTCGTGGAAGGTTGCTATATGGTCGAGGGGTGGTGAAAGCGTTTTTATTCACCGCCCCAGCATCCACGACAGTTTTGATGGTAGAGGTCACGAATTGCCGAGTCAATATTTATTTATCTTGTTTTTCAATGACTTATTATACTGAGTATACCAGAAGAAATATTTCAAATGCGCAAGCTAACCCCATACCAAAAGTACAGACTTGTCGCTGGACAATTACGGACATGCCCCTGATTGAGCGCTGAAACCAGAAGCTTGGACAGATAGGAATTTGAGGCTTTCAGCCTTGCCATCAAAATACCGACGTAGGCATCGACGTGCTCGATATTGATACTGCGCCCCCAGGTTGATAGCCGAACTTTTTGAGCGCGTAAGGCCGGACGATAAGGCTTTAGCGAATCCTCCGCTAGCGAAAGACGATATCCCAGTCTCGCGTCACAAGGTCGCGGCAGGCAGCTGGTGCGCCCCCGAAGCAGCGCTTGGAAGTAGTTTTGAGCTTCTCTGTCGAGTCGTAACCGATGGCTTCGCCCGTTTCGTCTACCAATACGCCGCCGGCACCGAGAAGGATGGCGTGTCCCGCCACGACGTCATGGGCTGACGTGGGGACGAGGGAAATAGCCGCAACCGCGTCCCCCGCAGCTGCCGCAGCCAACCTGTAAGCGATGCTAGTAGTAGGCACAGGTGTCGCGGGCGCGCAGAGTTGCGCGTTTAATCCCAGTTTCTTCCGAGCTCCGTTGCTGACCAACACGCTCGCGCTGCGCTGCAGCTCAATGTCGCAAAGCGAACGCTTCAGCATCAGGCCGTTGCGGTAGATGTAGTCCATCCCCAGCGCCCAGGCGATGCAATCCGAGCCGCGATCCTCGGTCACGGGTGCATATACCACTCCTAGCACCGGTTTGCTCTTGAAAAGCAGACCCACGGAAACCGACGAACCCTTAAATCCGCTTAAAAAATCGGCCGTTCCATCGTTCGGGTCAACCACCCAACAATGCTCCGCACCATTAAGCTGCGACCCAGTCTCCTCCCCCCAAAAGTCGCAGTTGGGTTCTACCCCGTTACTGCGGACACTCTTGAAAAGAGGCACAATGTGCCAAA